>JBGTEH010000380.1:0-5287 GCA_041747915.1 Ilumatobacteraceae bacterium | reverse complement strand
GGTTGGAGGCCCCCGATCCGAGCGGTACGGTCGACGAGATGAAGAAGCTTCTCGTCATCATCGCCATCCTCGGCGCGGCGGCCGCCGCAGTTGCCGCGTTCCGTCGCGACGACGTCAAGACCGGCGCCAAGAAGGCCACCTCGTCGGCAAGCACCTACGCCCAACAGGCCAAGGACAAGATCCAGCCCGTCGTCGACAACGCAGCCGACAAGGCCGCTGACGCAGTCGAAGACGCCACGGAGGCAGTCGAAGACACCGTCGACAACGCCGCCGCCTCCAACTGAGCGCGGGTCCATCCCGAGTCAGTGCGCCATGATGGGCGCATGACGATCCAACTCGTCGGCGTCGGCCTGGGCCGAACCGGCACGATGTCGCTCAAACTCGCCCTCGAACAACTGCTCGGCGGCACATGCCATCACATGTTCGAGGTGTTCTCGCACCAGGACGAAGTTCCGATGTGGGACTCTGCGATGCACGGCGAGCCGGTCGACTTCGCTGCGATGCTCCACGGGTATTGCGCGATCGTCGACTATCCCGGAGCGGCGGTATGGCGCGAGCTCGCGTCTGCCTTCCCGGCCGCGCCGGTCCTCCTGTCGACGCGCTCGTCGGCCCAGGTGTGGTGGGACAGCGCCAGCTCGACCATCTTCCCGACCACCCAGCGGCCGGCCGACGACGACTCCTACAGCCAACGCCATCGAGCGATGATCACCGCGATGTTCGACCGCAGCCTCGGCTGCGACCTCGGCGACGCCGACGCCGCAATGGTCGCCTACGAGGCCCACAATGCGGCGGTCCGCGCCGAGATCGCTCCCGAACGGCTCTTCGAATACCAGCCGGGCGACGACTGGGCGCCGCTCTGCGCCGCGCTCGGCCTGCCCGAGCCGATCGAGCCGTTCCCGCACACGAACACCCGCGACGAGTTCCGGACGCGCGCCGGGCTCGACTGAGGCCTCCTTCAACGTTCCCTCAACTCTGTGACAGCCCCGCGTCACACTGCTCTCAGGTACGAGAACCGGAGGAGAGAACGATGTTGGTACTGATCGCAACGAACGAATTGCAGGGAAGCGTCGAGTCCGACTACGCGTGGACCGTCGAGGGAGAACTGGTCACACCTGTGGCCACCGAATGTGCGGCCGGCGAGCAGTGCGGCTGCGACAGAGGCTTTCCCGGCCTCGCCAGTGGATACGCCACCACGACTGCAATGATCGTCGAGCGCCCCGGCGTCACCGACGCCGACCTGCGCGAGGCCGTGTACGACTGGCTCGATCGTGGCGGCTGGATCGACCTGCTCGAACAGACCTCCACCGATCGGGGCGTCGACGACCACATCCATGACATCGACGACGGCGTCGACGACATCGTCGAGTCGATCATCGACGAGCACCTCGAGATGATCAGCGAGATCTGCACGTCGTTCCCTGAAGGAACCGTGATCGTGCGTCGAGGCCACCTCGTCGCCGCCCGCTCGCACCCGTTCGCCGCCTGAACGGCCAAGCTTTCCACCTTGCCACCCAAGGAGGTACCATGGTCGACATGGTGTTGAGCATCAAGAGCGCCGAAGCCGACGAACTCGCACGCGAACTCGCACGCACCACCGGCGAGTCCCTGACTGTGGCGGTCACCACAGCGCTGCGCGAGCGTCTCGACCGACAGGGTCGAAGCGTCGACCACGTCGCCGAGCGACTCAAAGCGGTGAGTGCTGTCGGTCGAGGCCTTCCTCGACTGGACAACAGGACCGACGAAGAGATCCTCGGCTACGACGAACACGGTCTGCCGTCGTGAATCTGGTCGTGGACACGTCGGCGATCGTCGCCATCGTGCTGGACGAGCAAAACGCCGACGCCCTGGCTGACGCCCTCGCCGCCAGCACCGGATCGGTGATGAGCGCTGTGTCGCTCGTGGAATCGACGTTGGTGGCCGAGGCTCGCCTCGGAGCGCATGGCGCCACGCTGGTCCAGCGCGTGATCCGCGAGGCAAGCATCGGCATCATCGACGTCACCAACGAAACTGCTCTCGATGCCATCGACGGCTGGCGAGCGTTCGGCAAGGGTCGCCACCCTGCGGCACTCAATTTCGGCGACTGCTTCACCTACGCCTTGAGCATGCGCAGCGACACTCCCGTGCTCTGCATCGGCAACGACTTTCGGCGCACCGACATCGAGGTTCATCCACTGACGACCACCTGACCCGAGTCCCGGCCCACCCCCAAATTCTCCTCCGAGCGCGCGCTCAGCGCGCACTGCCAGGGGAACTTCAGCTCCATCACAGGGCGAGGATGTCGGTGAAGGCGGCGTCGACGGCGTCACGTAGGTCGCCCGGCGCATCGATGGCGGTCGGATCGATGAAGAGACCGACATCGAAGCTGTTCTCGTACGAGAGCGCAGTCGCGTTGCACGCCGTGCCGGCGACCGGACCCATCGAGATGATCCGCAGCACCCGCGCCCCCGACACCCACAGCGCGAACGGTGCACCGCGCAGGTTCGACGTGGCGAAGTCGATCTTGCCCGCGGCGGCCCGCGCCGCGCTGGTGACCACAGAGGTGGGCAGCAGGTTGGCGACGCCCGACAGCGCGCCCATTCCACCGCCGGTCGACATCGACTCGCGCTTGGCCGCCAGCCGTTCGTGGATGTCGGCCACCCGCTCGTCGAGCGGCAAGGCATGGCCAGGCACCTGCACGGGGACCGGCGTGAACGAGTTGCCACCGATCGCACTGTCGTGGCGGGTACTCAGCACGAAACTCGTGTTGAACGCATCGACATCGACACCACGATCGGCGTGGTAGCGAACGGCGCCGTCGGTCATGGCGGCGAGGAACACGTCGTTGATGGTGACCCCCAGATGCTTCGCGGCCGTCTTGAGTTCGTCGAGCGGCACAGACACGTGCTCGAGATGACGATGGCGCGATCTCTCCTTCCACAGCGGTGATCCACCGGCCACCTCGTTGCCCGATCCGGTGAGCGCTGCGATCGTCGAGGTGACCACCCCGATCGCACCGTCGATCGAGTCGCGTGCCCGCTGGGGGTCGGCCGGCCAGATCACCACTTCGCCGGCGACCCGGCGCACGATGCCGAGTTCGCGCCGCACGAGGTGAGCGAGTGACTGACCCAACGTGGTGGCGAACCCGTCGGTCAGGTCGCCCCCGAGCTGCTTGGCGTGGTGTGCCTCGACCGCAGCGGCAACGATCGATTCGAGGTCGACGTCGTCGGGAAGCGGATCGTCGGCATCGATCTGTTGGTACATCTCGGCCATCCGCAACTGGCCGATGCCGTCGCTGACGGCGTGGTGCACGATCGACCAGATCGCCGATCGCCCACCCTTGAGTCCGTCGATGACGACGAACCGCCACAGCGGCCGGGTCCGATCGAGTGGCTCCTGATACAGCTGCGCCGCGAGGTCGAAGAGTGCCCGCTCGGTCCCCGGCTTGGGAAGTCGCATCCGGCGCAGGTGGTAGTCGATGTCGAACTCGGGGTCGGGCACCCACGCAGGCGGTGCGAGGCGTCCGAGCCCAGGGACCACCCGCTCGTGGAGTCGGGGCATCCTCACGACCGCTCGGCGCAACGTGCGACGGAAGTGTTCAGCGTCGACGGTGCCCTTCAGGATCGTCAGGGCCGCTCCGCTCGGGTTGAGCCACGGGTCCTTCTCGATGTTCCACATCAGGGCCTCGTGGTCGGACATGCGGTCGCTGAAGCGCATCTCGCGTTCTCTGATCTCGGCCATCTACGTCCTCGGTCGTCGTTCGGGTCTTCAGGTGTCGGTGCCAGGGCGGCGAACCAGTTCCGCCTCGGGGTCACCGTGATACCCGGGCGGGTACGTCAACGTCAATTCCTCGGCGGTCGGAGTACGTCTGACGCGAGCCTCGGGTGGCAACACAGCGCTGATCGCCTTCATGATTCGTTTCGTGTCGGCGTCGGGGCTTCGATGCTTCAGATCGACAGGCGGTCCGATCGTGGCGGTCACCAGCGGTCGATCCGACATCGACATGCGCGGCAGACGCGAACTGCGTGGCCACACCTTCTCGGTTCCCCACAAACCCACCGGGATCACCGGAGCGCCCGTGGCAGCTGCGATGCGCGCGGCGCCCCAGCGACCCTTGAGCACCGGGTCGAAGAACGCCGGGCCGCGAGGGATCGTGCCTTCCGGTGCGATCATCAGCACTTCCCCGGCCTCGATCGCTGCGATCGCAGCGTCCAGCGGCTCGTCGGAACCTGTCCCCCGCTCGACACGGATACCACCCGACGCGCGCAGGATCCGTCCGATGATGGGGACGTCGAACACTTCCTTCTTGCCGAGGCCACGAACATTGCGTCCCGCCTTGGCGATCACCAACGCCATCACGGTCGGATCAAAGTACGAGCGATGATTGAACACCACGATGGCCGGTCCGCGAGTCGGGATGTTCTCGACGCCGGCGAACTCGATGCGGGCATTCGGTGCCAGGATCTCGGGGCGCACGAACGGTCGACCCCACTCCTGGAGTTCTCGGCCGGCGAACTTCGACACTCCCTCGGCCCGATCGAAGTGCTTGACGGGCCAACGCCGGATCGTTGCCACGACCCGCAACTGCGCATCGGGATTCACCACCACCGGATGACCGACAGCGGCGAGCAGCGGGGCGTCGAAGTAGCTGTCGCTGTAGGCCCAACTGTTCGCCATCTCGACGCCGTGTTCGTGCGCCCACGCCGTCACGGCATCGGCCTTCGAGCGGCCCCAGACGAACCCCCCGAGCATCCGGCCCGTGAACTCCTCGCCCTGCGGCCCCTCGACGCGTTGCCACCTCGTGGCCACGACGTCGTCGAAACCGATCCGCTCGGCGAACGGCTGCACGAAGGCATACGGCGAAGTCGTTGCCATCAGAAGGTGACGCCCGGCGGCGCGATGCTCGCGGATCGCCTTGACCGCTCCGGGCACCAACATCGTGGCGAGTTCGTCGGCGGCGTCACGCATCGCTCCCTCGACGACTGCTGTGCTCCAACGAGCCGACGACCGACTCGCCAGACGCGCCGGCTGCATCATCAGCCAGGTCTCGCCGAACTGCTCGTAGTACCGCGTGAACACGTCGACGAGGGGTAGGTCGCGACCGGTTCCCAGGCCGTGGAGAGCGAGGTGCTTGCGAAACACGGTCGCCGACGACGCGGTGATCAGCGTCCGATCGAGGTCGAAGATGGCGGCCTCCTGTCGCGACATGGCCACGACACTACGCGGTCTGGGTCAGCTGAGGTCGAGCGAAGTGATCGCGTGGATGATGCCGTTCTTCGCCGCGATCTCGGGCGACTCAATGGTCGATCCG
>JBGTEH010000379.1:0-7365 GCA_041747915.1 Ilumatobacteraceae bacterium | reverse complement strand
GAAATAGGGTCCCGAGGTCATCCGGATGTGCGGGGCGGTCTTGGGGGCCCTGATCATCCACCGCAGCAGTGCTCCCACACGCGATCCCGTCCGGGTGAGCGTGAAACGCATCGCGCCGCGTTCGGGTGGGATGAGCGCATTCCGGATCGGTGAGCTCACGACCTGGTGAACGCGCGTGCGCTCCGATCCGAGCGGTACCTCGGCGGTGTAGCTGAAGTGGATGTCGCCCGACACCACCACCACCGTGTCGGGCGGCTCGGGCAACGCAACGACGTCCTCGATCAACTCGACGAACAGGTCGTACGACGCTCCGAACGCCGACCAGTCCTCGAGGTCGATCGAACGCCGCAACCGTTCGCCGTGCTTGACGAGGCGCTTCCCCCATCGCCCGTTGCACAGGTACTCGCTCCACACCTGGAGATCGTGGAGCCCATCGGCGATGAACACCGGAAGTGTCGTGGCCAACACCACGTGTCCGCCGGAATGGTCACGGTCCAAGACGGCCGCGCGGATCCACTCCCACTCGCTCTCGCTGACCATGCGCCGCTGGCCCGGCTCCAGGAGGCGGCCATTGCGGCTGTCGATCACCACGAGGTCGACGTTGCCCACCCGGCGGCGATAGCTGAAACGGTAGCCACCATCGTCAGGCGTGGCCGCGTCGGCGTGTTCGGCCCATCGTTCGAGCACCTCCGAACCGTCGCCGAGGGCGACGAGTTGGTCGAGGAGCCCGTCGTCGCGAATCTCCGCCGGTGATTGGTTGCCGAGGTGTTGGTAGATCCAGTACGACATGAGCCCGCCGACCACGTGATCGCGCCACCACGGCTCGGTGCTGATATCGGCCACCCACGAGTCGGAGATGTTCCAGTCGTCGATCATGTCGTGGTCGTCGAAGATCATCACCGTGGGAACCACGGAGAACAGCCACCGTTCGGTCGCTGATGCCCACGCCTCGCTGTACAGCCAGCAGTACTCCTCGAACGTCGCCACGATCTCGGGCGGGAGTTCGCTGTCGGGGCCGCGAACCTGTTCGATGCGCTCCTTGGCGCCAGGCGAGGAGTCGTCGGCGTAGATCTGGTCACCGACGAGGAGCAGCAAGGTCGGCCACTTGTTCGGACCTTCGTGGATCATCCGCAGAGCGTGCGCCCACAGCGTGTCGACGCCGCGACCATCGTCGTCGAACGCCAACTCCAAGGTGTACGGGGGTTCGTGGGGCGCCGCCGCCCGACACGATCCAGCGAGCACCGACACGGGCGCGTCGGGGTGCGTCGTTCGGATCACGCTCGGCGGAAAGTTGGAACCGGTATCCGGCCACACCCGGACACCGTCGACATCCACCGTGTACGGAGTCGTCGACGCGGGCACGAGCCCGTCGATCTCGACGAGGGCATAGTGTCGGCCGCGAACCGTGAAGGTGTGTGCCGAGTGATCGAGGACACGGACAGTGCCCGGCGCCGACAACTCGACCCAGATCGTGGCCGAGGTGTCGTCGACGTAACGCAACATCGGACCGAGCAACAGCGTGGTGACCACCGCCGCAACCTACTGGCAGTCGGTCGTGATCTTCGACGAGACTCGCGACGATGCCGCCGACGAACTCCCTGCTCGCGTTCACGGTCCTGGCGTTCGCGATCATCATCATCCCGGGCCCGAGCGTCATGTTCGTCGTCAGTCGGGCTCTCACGTACGGTCGCCGCGCTGCGCTGCTCACCGTCGTCGGCAACGCTGCGGGTTTCTACGCGCAGGTCGTGTTGGTCGCGTTCGGCCTCGGGGCCGTGCTCGAACGGTCGATCGTCGCGTACAACGCGGTGAAGTTCACCGGAGCGTTGTATCTCGTGTGGCTGGGTATCCAGACCTTCCGTCGACGACGCGAACTCGCGCAGGTCGATGACGCCACCGAACTCCAGCCTCATCGCTCGATCCTGATGGATGGCTTCGTCGTCGGCGTCGCGAACCCGAAGACGATCGTGTTCTTCGCCGCGGTGCTCCCGCAGTATGTCCGCCCCGACGGCGCCCCCGCCGCGCTGCAGATGGCAGTGCTCGGTCTGATCTTCGTTGCTGTGGCCCTCGCGTCCGACAGCGTGTGGGGTCTCGCCGCAGGTACGGCACGGTCGTGGTTCGCCCGATCGCCGCGCCGGCTCGAACGACTCGCCGGAGCCGGCGGACTGGCGATCGCCTTCCTCGGCGTACGTTTGGCTGTCGGCCGCCGCGACTGATCGAGCGCAGTAGTGCCCGGTTGACCTTCTGAGAGATCGGGTAGGCCCTCCACATGCCGGCACCGAAGTTCCGACCGGTTCTCCAGTCTGCGGTCGCCGCAGCGGCCGTCGTGTTCGCACTCGGATGTGGAACGTCAGACGAGGCCACCTCGTCGTCGGCCGACTCGACGAGCGCATCGCAGGCTCCGTTCGAGAGCACAACGGCGGCGACCACGACTGCGGTCCCAGCGGCACCAACGGCAACGGACGCGCCGACGACTGAGACGCCGGCCACCGCCACACCAGCGACGACCGCGCCGACGACCAATGCGGTGACGACCACGACGACGACCTCGGAATTGACCGGAACCCTCGCAGTGCCGATCCGCAGCGGAACATTCGGCGCTGGTCCCGACGACCTGTTCATTCTCACCGACGACGGAGACCTCGAACTTTGGTCGGGCGCACTTTCGAAGTCGCTCGGACCGCGCACGCTCGTGGCCGACTACGTCGACCCGTTCGGTCCTGTCAACGAAGGCTCGGGGCCCAATGTCATCGACCACGTCGCAGGTCAGGTCGGCGGTTCGGTGGTGTTCGGCGATTGCTGTGAACCGATCTCCGGCAACGTTCTGGCGGCAACGGCCAGTGCCGAGGCGAGCCCGGTCGCCGGAGGGTTCTCGCCGACTCTGTCGCCGACCGGCGAACTCCTCGGAATCGCCAATGACTTCCTGATCACACAAACGGCTGCCGATCCCGGCGGCGCCGGCGTGTTCCGGCAGCTCAATCAGCAGACTCAGCCATACCTGAACGTTGCCGACCTCGCATGGTCGTCGAACGCCACCGCCACTGCGGACGACGACCATTTGGTGTTGCTCGGCTGGAGCGACGACGGATGGTGGCTCCACGATGTCGATCGGTCGACCCTCGAGCCGACACCTGCGTTCGACCTCGGTGTGCCTCCGGTCCCCGAGGCACCCGACACCAACGTTCGCTTTGCCGGGTACGGCCCCGACGCCGAGATCGTGGTCGCGGTCACCACGGCATCCACGACACGGCTGCGCTACTTCGAGCCGTCAACCCTTGCCGAACGTCCGCTACTGGAGCGTTCCCTTCCGAACTCGGCGACGTCGATCCGTCTGGCGAGCGGTGGGATGGGGCTCCTGTGGATCGACGATTCTGTTCTCTATCACCTACCTGACGGCGAGTTCGAGGCCGATCCACTGGGGACCGGGTATCTCGCGGCGTGGTTTGCCGTCGTCGCGCCGGGTTGATGGAAGCGATCGGACCGAGTGATCGACGAGCCTTCTCCGTCGCCGGAGCGCTTGCATCGACGCAGCGCCGCGGCAAGGATCGACGCATGACCAAATCGTCGTGGACGACCACCGACATGCCCGACCTCGCCGGTCGCACGGCCGTCGTCACCGGAGCCAACACGGGCCTCGGCCTCGAGACCGCCGCCGAACTCGCGGCGCACGGTGCCCACGTCGTGCTCGCGGTCCGCAACACCGACAAGGGCCAGGCCGCCCTGGCGACGATCCGCAGTCGCCACCCCAACGCGACGGTCGCCATGCAAGCGCTCGACCTGTCCGACCTGTCGTCGATCCGAACAGCGGCGACCGAGTTGCTCGCCGCCAACGAACGGCTCGATCTGCTCATCAACAACGCCGGAGTGATGTACACACCGGAGTCGACGACCGCCGACGGATTCGAGATGCAGATGGGCACCAACCACCTCGGCCATTTCGCGTTGACCGGACTGCTGCTCGCCCGCCTGCTCGACACACCGGGCTCGCGCGTCGTGACCGTGAGCAGTGTCGGACACAAGTTCCGTTCCGCGATCGACGTCGACCATCTGGCGACCACCGACAACTACGACCGTGTGGCTGCGTACGGCCGTTCGAAGCTCGCCAACCTGCTGTTCACGTACGAACTCCAGCGCCGACTCAGCACCGCCGACGCGGGGACGGTCGCGCTCGCTGCCCACCCGGGGCTCTCCGATACCGAGCTCGCCCGCAACTCGCCCAAGATCGTGCAGTGGGGTTCAATCCTGTTTCGTCCCCTCACCCAGAGCGCCGCCAAGGGTGCGTTGCCGACCCTGCGCGCCGCCGTCGACCCGACCGCGCACGGCGGCGAGTACTTCGGGCCCGACGGCATCGGCGAGGCACGCGGCAACCCCAAGGTCGTCGAGTCCAACAGTCGATCGCACGAGACCGACCTCCAACGACGTCTCTGGGAGAAGTCGCTCGAGCTGACCGCGGTCACATTCCCGATCTGACCATCTCGCCGTTTCGTGCGGGTTGATAGCATCGTTTCATGCCATTTGAAGACACTCCGTTCCCGCATCAGGGCCCGCTCGCTCCGGAACGTGTTCGCGGGCGCGACGACCTCGTTGCGGATCTGATCGAGCGCGTCACCGCTCGACGGATGACGGCGCTGCTCGGTCCGCGCCGCTTCGGCAAGACGACCGTGCTCGGAGCTGTGGCGGCAACGCTGGAGGACGCAGGTACCTCCGTGGTACGCCTCGACCTCTACGAAACACGATCGACCGCCGACCTGGTCGTGCGGCTCGATCGGGCTCTCGCCGCAAGCCGCGGTGGCGTCGCGACTCGGCTCGCATCATTGGCCATCGGCAGCTCGATCAACCTCGGCGTGTTGAAGATCGAGTTCACGCGGCCTCCGTCGCAACGACCTGACGCCGACGCATCTCTCGACCTGCTCCTCGACCTTCTCGTCGCCGCGGCGGTGGAGGAACCGACGCTGCTCGTGATCGACGAGTTCACCGGCATCAACGGTGTCGCCGGCGCGGCCGGCCTGCTGCGAACCAAGCTGCAACACCACGTCGAGCAGATCGGTGTGCTCTTCGCCGGGTCGGAACCGTCGGCCATGGCGGCGATGTTCACCGACCAGGCCCAACCGTTCTACGCCCAAGCCGACATCGTCGAGATCACTCCGTTCACCCTGGCCGAGCTCGCCGACATCGTCGACGACGGATTCGCTCGCACGCACCGCAACGCCGGTGGGCTGGCGGGCCTGATCCACCACGCATCGCACGGTCACCCGTACCGTTCGATGCAACTCGCCGACGCCGCGTGGGTTCGCACCGACGAGGACGAGTCGGGCGAATCGGCGTGGGCCGACGCACGGCTCGCGGTGCAGCAGAGCATCGCCCCCGGCCTCGAGGTGCTGTTCAGCACCTTCAGCCACGCCGAACAGGTCGTGCTGCGCGCCCTCGCCACCGCACGGCCGCTCTTCGGCGGCACGCTCGACCTCTACGGCGCATCATCTGGCGCCGTGCAGGCTGCGCGCAACCGGCTCATCGGCAACGGGACGATAACCCGCGAGCTGACGATCGTCGACCCGCTGCTCGGCGAATGGATCCGCATGGTCCTGCCACTCTGATCGAGCCGGCTCGAATCGGCCGTCAGTCCTCCGGCCGGTCGGTCAGTGTGACCGTCAAGTCGAGACGTTGGCCGGCCCTCACAACGGTGATCGTCGTGGAGTCACCCGGCTGGAGATCGCGGATCGCCGCGATCAGGCCCGTTGCGCCGTCGATGGTGGCTCCGTCGGCAGCGACGACGAGGTCGCCCGCTTCGACACCGCCATCGGCGGCCGGGGTTCCGTCCGTGACACTGCGGATCACGGCGCCCTGCCCGCCGTCTCGACGATCGTCGAGTTCGACCCCGAGATACCCCTCCGAGCGGACGTCTCCATTCGACTGTGCGCGCAGCGCTTCGATGACGGGAAGGGCCTCGCTGGCACTGATGGCGAAGCCGACGTTGGTGGCCGCGGACGTGGCGGTGTCACGTGCGACGGCGGTGTTGATGCCCACGACCTCTCCGAGAGCATTCACGAGCGGTCCGCCCGAGTTACCCGACGAGATCGCGGCGTCGGTCTGGATCAGCCCGTCGAGGAACGCTCCATCGGTGCCGATGGTGCGGTCGAGCGCCGACACGATGCCGAGCGTGACCGACGGGTCGCCATCGAGTCCGAGTGCGAATCCGATCGCGACCACCTCGTCACCCAGACGGATACTGTCGGGGTCGGCGAACACTGCGGCATCGAAAGCGTCACCGCTCATGCGCAGCAGGGCCAGGTCGTTGCCCGGATCGGCGGCGAGCAGTCGCGCTTCGCGCGGTTCGGTCTCGCCGGCAAGTCGGACACGGATCTCGTCCGCCCCGTTCACGACGTGAGCGTTGGTCAGGATCTCCCCGTCGGACGACACGATCACACCTGTGCCCACGGACTGCCCGCCATCGAGGTCGGCGCTGATCGTGACCACCGATGCGGTGATGTGATCGAGGACGGCGCCGACGTCGAGGCGATCCTCGACGGGCCCGCGCGGATCGGACACGTTGATCGGCTCGTCGCTCGCACTCCTGGGCGGCGAGTCGATCCAGTCGGAGACCTGGCCGCCGAGCAGCGCACCCGTGAGCCCGGCAATCCACGCAACCACGGCGATGACCCCGACCAGCACCGCAGCGCGACGCTTCGCGTGCCGAGGCGACGGCGCCGGAGGCACCGCAGTGGCGCCCGGCGCCGGAGGCGGCAGCTGGATCATGAGGACCTGTCTATCGGCTCACGCGAACGACCGCCCGATCGGGACTGCAGTTCACACCTCTTTCACAACCCGTCGCGACGCGGTTTCGACCCCCATCGCGATTCCCGATCGCGAACGTCAGCCGTTCTGGATCTTGATCTCGATGTCGACGCCAGCGGGCAGTTCGATGCGCTGCAGACTGTCGATGGTCTTGCCGTTCGGGTTCACGATGTCGATGAGGCGCTTGTGCACCCGCATCTCGAAGTGCTCGCGGCTGTCCTTGTCGACGTGCGGTCCGCGGATGACCGTGTAGCGGTGCTTGTCGGTCGGCAGTGGGATGGGCCCACGCACCGTGGCGTCGGTTCGAGTGACGGTCTCGACGATCTTCTTCGTCGACTGGTCGATGATCTCGTGGTCGAATGCCTTGAGGCGGATTCGGATGCTCTGTGCCATGTCGGTGTCTCTTCTGTCTCAGGTCGTCGCTGTGGTCCGGATGGTCACTTCAGGATCTTGGTGACGCGGCCGGCACCAACGGTGCGGCCACCCTCGCGGATCGCGAAACGCAACCCCTCGTCCATCGCGATCGGCTTGCCCAACTCCACCGTGATCTCCACATTGTCACCAGGCATCACCATC
>JBGTEH010000378.1:0-21623 GCA_041747915.1 Ilumatobacteraceae bacterium | reverse complement strand
AACGGCAACTCGCTCTGCAACGCCTCCACCCGAGGATTGTTCTGACCCTTCACCATCCCGAACACGTGATAACCCTCACCATGCAAGAACTCCGCCAAATGCTGACCATCCTGGCCAGTGATCCCAGTGACAAACGCTGTCTTCATCGGAACTCCGTGAGTAGAGGTGCGAGATGAGGCTTGGACTCTACTCTGGCTTCGACCGCAGCCAGGGCCCTGACCCGCGCGCGTTGGTGCCCCGGGAACCACATTCGTCGCTTGGTAGGCTCGCTGCGCCATGTCTCTGCGTACGGCGGCTGCCAGCCGCAACCTGCTGTATCTCCTCGCGCTCAAAGAGCTACGGACCAGGTACAAGAAGTCGATCCTCGGCTGGGCTTGGAGCCTGCTGAACCCGTTGTCGCAGATGGTGATCTTCAGCGTCATCTTCCTTTATGTCTTCAAGGCCGCGCCCCCCATCGGCGACCCGAGCGGCCTCGAGAACTTTCCGCTCTACTTCCTTTCAGGTGTGCTTCCGTTCAACTTCATGTCGATCAGCGTCGGTGTCGCGATCGGTGCTGTTCAGGGCGGCGCCGGCCTGATCAAGAAGGTTCAGTTCCCGCATGAGCACATGGTGTTCTCCGTGGTCGTCGCCCAGTTCGTCACGCTGATGATCGAGATGGCGGTGCTCACGATCGCACTCCTGATTGCGGGCAACATGGTACTTCAGTGGTTGCCCGTGCTTTTCGTGATTCTTGCCTTGTTGACGCTCTTCACGACCGGGCTCGCTCTCATGCTCGCCGCAGCGAACGTCTTCTACCACGACGTCAACTATCTCTGGGGAATCCTCGTCCAGATCCTGTTCTATGCCACCCCGATCATCTACAACCCGGCGACCATTGAGGTAGCGGCTCTTCGGTGGATTGCGAACTACGGGCCAACCGGCAGCTTCATCACGGCCGTACATGAGGTGATGTACGACCTGCGTATGCCAGGCGCCGGTCGATTCGTCCAGCTCTCGATCATCGGGGTCTCCACGTTCTTGTTGGGTGCGTGGGTGTTCAATCGGCTGTCACCCCGATTCGCTGAGGAGATGTGAAACATGGGTGCCGAGAACGTCCTCGAGGTCGAACATCTCACGAAATCGTTTCGTGTGCACCGCGAGCGGACCAACTCGATCAAGGGCCTCATCGCAGCAAAGGGTCGCAATCGCTACGAGGTCTTCACAGCGCTTCGTGACGTGGACTTCGACGTCGCCGAAGGCGAGGTCTTCGGCGTCATCGGAGAAAACGGTTCTGGCAAGTCGACGCTTCTCAAATGCATGGCCGGCATCCTGCAGCCGAACGATGGTGCGGTCCGGGTACATCGCCGGATGTCGGCGTTGCTGGAACTCGGTGCCGGATTCCACCCGGAACTGACCGGACGCGAGAATGTCTTCCTGAACGCCGCGATCCTGGGCATGGGGCGGACGGCCATCGCCGCCCGTTTCGATGACATCGTCGGCTTCTCGGGCTTGGAAGAATTCATCGACACGCCCGTCAAGACCTACTCATCCGGCATGTACGTCCGACTGGCGTTCGCAGTCGCGATCAACGTGGACCCGCGGTTGCTGATCGTGGACGAGATTCTTGCGGTCGGTGACGTGACGTTCCAGCAGCGATGTCTCGAGAAGTTCGTCGAGTTCCGCAACGAAGGTCGCACGATCATCCTCGTCACCCATGACATGGGCGCCGTGCGGAACATGTGTGACCGAGCCATCTGGCTGAAGCATGGCGTCATCACGGGTGAGGGTGATCCTGCCGAACTCGTCGAGTCCTACACCGAGCAGATGCTCGGTGAGAACATTCGGTCGGCCGACGGAAGCATCCGACGAGGATCGGGCGAAATCCGGATCCACACCACGGAGCTCTTCGTCGGGGATCGTCCGGCGCCGGTCAAGCGGTTTCGTACGGGTGACGACATCCGGATTCGCCTCCACTGGTCGAGCGACGAAGAGGTCGAGCGACCGGTATTCGGAATCGCCATCGAATCCACAGGTGGAACGGTCGTGACGTCGCCGTGCACACGGGACGCGGGCATCGTGCCAGATTCGGTCAACGGTGCCGGGTTCGTCGATGTCGTCCTGCCCTCCGTCGCGTTGCTCCCAGGCACCTACGACATCCACACCAGCGTCACCGACTTCAATCGGGCACACATCTTCGATCACACGCAGTTGGCGCTTCGGGTCGACGTCATGAACGGCGGAACGTTCGAGGTGGGCGGCGTCGTCACGATGAGGCCCACATGGACGTTGCAGTGATCGAGCGGTGCCCAAACCCTCCGCGCAACCGCGGATAGCGTCCCGAGACGTGTACCGAACGAACGGCCGCCGCACGGTGGCGATTGCGCCGAGCCTGATCGACCATGCGACTCTCGAAACTCGCGTGCGTGAAGCGCTGCGAGACGTCAGCACGGCGTCGCTCGAAGTGCTCGGCGAGGTCAGGCCAACAACGTCCGCACGGCCGTCAGACCGACTCCGCGATCTTGACGCCAATGTTGCTCAACCCGTGCTCGAACGTGGCGCCGGCATTCATGGAATGGTGTCGTTCCATGTCAAGCGAATCGTTCGAAAGCTCACGCGGTGGTATGTCGACGCCCCATGGCGTGGGCAACACGAGTTCAACTCCGAGGCCGCGCGTTTGGTGGGAGACGCAGCTGGTGCGATCGAGGAGCTGGAACGCCGCATCGCCCACCTCGAGAGCTGGAATGGTGATCTGCTTCGCCGGCTTCGGCGTCTGGAACGCGACCGGCAAGAGGAGAGGGTTGAGTGACCCTCGGCGCCATTCACCAATTTCATTCCGGTGCAGCTGGCGGCGATGCCATCACCAACCAGATGCTGCAGTTGCAGCGTCGGCTGCGCCGCCTGGGGTACTTCTCCGAGGTGTACGCGCAGTACATCGACGAGTCCATGTCGGAGCTGATCAAACCCCTTGACGCATTCGTCGAGATGCCCTCGACGGCGCTGCTCGTTCACCACTCCATGGGGCACACAGCATTCGATCAGCTGATGGCGCTGAGTGTTCCGATGGTCACCGTTTTCCACAGCATCACGCCCGCCTCGTTCTTCCGCGACGAAGAGGTGCGGCGGCACATCGGACTTGGTTTCGACCAGCTCAGGCGGTTGGCACGTCGATCGGAATTTGGCATTGCGGTGTCGAACCACAACCGTCAACAGATGTACGACGCGGGCTTCGCAACGGTGGAAGTGATGCCGGTGCGCACCGACTTCTCTGAGTATCGGGCGGCGAACGGGAGTGGATCGCACTCGTCCGACGACTGGCTGTTCGTCGGACGAGTGGTCCCCAACAAATGTCAGATCGAACTCGTCCGCGCTCACGCAATCCATCGTCGGAGTGGCGGGTCCGGCCAGCTTCATCTCGTCGGAGACATCTCGTTCACGCCCTATGTCGACGAGGTCCGTTTCGAAGTCGATCGGTTGGGCTGCGGGGATGATGTGGTTCTTCATGGCAAGGTCGGCCAGCAGCAGTTGGTCGAGAGATATCGGGACGCAGGACTGTTCGTCTGCGCCAGCGAGCACGAAGGGTTTGGTGTCCCTCTTCTCGAGGCGATGGCTGCTGGCCTTCCCGTCGTTGCGCGAGATGAGGCGGCGGCGGCGGAAACGATGGGCGGAGCTGGGGTACTGCTCCGAAATGCCGATCCGTCAACCATCGCTGCCGCAGTTCGGGTCGTTGAGTCAGACGATGCGCTGCGAGCACGACTCGTGGCGCATCAGGATGAGCGACTGTCGAGGATCGAGAACTTCGATGTCGACAGTCTGATCGTCCGCGTCGTCGATCGACTCAGCGGAGGGCAAGTCGGGACCACCATCCAGGTGCAGGGTCCATTCGAAACGTCGTACAGCCTGGCCATCCTCAATCGGGAACTCGCGGTGGCGCTCGACGTTCATGGGGACGTCGAGGTGTCGATCCATGCAACAGAGGGGCCGGGTGACTACACGCCAGACCCAGCGGATCTCGCAGTTGTCCCGGCTGCAGCCGTACTGTACGAACGTAGTCGTTCGACGCCGTATCCCGAGGTCGCGGTTCGACAGATGTTCCCCCCACGCGTCGACGACTCAACGGCCGGGATGACGTTTCAGTACTTCGGGTGGGAGGAGACGCGGCTGCCAGGGCACGTCGTCGACGACTTCAACCGCCACCTCGACGGGATCGGGACGATGTCATCGTTCGTCAAGGGCGTGCTGGAGGACTGCGGGGTTTCGATCCCGATTCGAGTGGTGGGAGTCGGAGCGCACGCTCCAGACCCTGTAGCGATGTGTGACCAACCTGAACTGGCGAAAGCACGGCGGCTCCGGTTCTTGCACGTCAGCTCGGCATTTCCTCGCAAGGGCGTCGACGTGCTCTTGCGTGCCTACTTCGAATCGTTCGACGAACTCGACGACACGACGTTGGTGCTGAAGACGTTCCCGAACCCGCACAACGAGGTCGAGGAACAGCTTGCCGTTCTCCGCGACGAGTATCCGAACGGGCCCCACGTGTGCTGGATCGATCGCGATCTCGACCGACGACAACTCGATGGGTTGTACAACTCGGCGTCGGCGTACGTGCACGCCTCCCGGGGCGAGGGCTTCGGGCTTCCCGTTGCCGAGGCCATGCTCGCCGGAGTTCCCGTCATCTCGGTCGCGTCGACGGGTCTCGCAGACTTCGTCAACAGTTCAACGGCAGCGGTTATCGGGCACTCGTTCGTGCAGGCGTCCACGCACTTGTCGGTGCCTGGCTCGCAGTGGGCCGAACCCTCACTCGATGATCTCAAGCGTGAGCTCGTCGCGTTCGCCGAAGGCGACAATCGGGACCTCGTTGCGCAGCGAGTTGACGCAGCACGGTCACTCATTAGGGACGAGTTCAACTGGAACGCGGTGGCCACGAGGTGGCACGACTTCATCGTCGAGCAGCGGGCCGCGAGACTTGGGATCACGGTGGCCGCCGTCACGACGTTCAACTCTCGTTGTGGAATCGCAGAGTATGCGGCGAACCTCTACGGCGAGTTGGAAGGATGGGTGCACGCCGAGGTGTTCGCTGACGACAACGCCGTACCGGTGTCGGCGGAGCACGAGGCCAGGGTCCGCAGGGTCTGGACGAATGACCGAGTGCAGCCGGTTGACGTGCTCATCGACGCGCTCAACGCTTCGCCCGCCGACCTGCTGCACATCCAGTACAACTTCGGCTTCTTCACAGCTTCTGAACTCGGCCGGTTGATCTCGATCGAAGTTGCGCGTCGTCCCGTCGTCGTGACCATTCACCGCACAGTTCCGCTGCAGGTGGACGACGGTCAGGAGTCGATGGGTGACATCGCCGACGAGCTGTGTGCCGCCGACGCCGTCATCGTGCATCAGCAGGCTGATCGTCGGCGGCTTGCGGACGTGGGTGTTGTCGAAAACGTCCACGTCATTCCCATCGGCACGGATCCCCCGGCTGCGGTCGATTCTGCGACCTCGCGTCAGCGACTGGGAGTGCCTCTTGGCGCATTCATCGTTGCCACGTTCGGGTTCCTGCTGCCACACAAGGGGATGCTGCCGCTCCTACGTGCCGTCGCGGAACTCCGCGCTCGTCATGTCGACGCTTGGCTCATTGCGACCTGTGCGCTCCATCCAGACCCATCGTCGTCGGCACATCTCGAAGAGGTCATTGCCGAAATCGAGCGGCTTGATCTGGGCGACTACGTGATGCTCGTCACCGAGTTTCTCGATCAGGACGACGCACTGGATCGTTTGGGTGCTGCCGATGTCATCGTGATGCCATACGAACAAACGAACGAATCGGCGAGCGCTGCGATTCGGTTCGTGTTGCCTCTCGGCCGTGCGATGGTGACCAGCGATGTTCCGATCTTCGAGGACCTCGTCGACTTCGTACCCCGATTGTCGGCGCCGGTCGATCCCGACGAGTTGAGCGATTTGCTGGAGGAGCTCTGGCTCGACGACGAACGTCGGCATGGAGTTGCACGCAACGTCGCAATGTTCAGTGAGGCGACGTCGTGGGTCCGTACGTCGGCTCGAACGCGTGAGGTCTACAACGACGCGCTCAACCGCCGCGCAGCCGCCGAACGGACCGCAGTGGGCGAGTCACTCGCCACGACAGAGTCTGTCGAGTGAGGGTCAGTTCGTTTCGGGAATCGTCTGACTCTCGACGCGCGTCATCTCGCTGCTGACGCAGCTGGTCCAACTCGGTCCCCATCCTCGAGACTCCGTCTCGGAGCGCACTTCGTTCGTTGGTCACCTGTTCGTGCTCCGCCAGCAGCTGAGCGTGGCTCTTGTCAAGGACCTTCCACGCCTCGTCAAGCCGGTTCCATGCCTCTAGTACGCGGTGATACTCCTCATCGAGGTCGTCGGCTGCGCCCACCACTCGTTCGATCTCGGCGCCGCGTTCATCGTAGGCAGCGAGTGCCTCGTCGTGCAGGACCACGAGACGGGCGTGGCCCTCCATGAGTTTCTCGTACTCCCGCATCAGCTGCGCGTGCGGCGGGGTGAGGAACGGTTGGTCGAACACGCAAGGCGGGAACGAGAGTGCGTGGCGGAGCTCGGGGTGCTCGGAGGCGAGGTAGTAGCGATTCAACCCGTCGAAGAGACAGAACTCGTAGCCGTGGTGGAGCAGAAGGGGCTCCCACTCATGGTGCGCCTGCTCCGTCGAACGTGGCCGAGTCGATTCCGCAACGATCACCCACGGTCGCCAGATGTCGAGGTCGATACTGCGGATCACGGATTCCTCGAAACCTTCGACATCGATCTTCAGGAAGTGGATGGGATCCTCCGGGGTCAGACCTGATTCGGCCAGGATGGAATCCAACCGCTTGACTGGGACCTCGATGTCCGTGACGGAGTAGTCGGTGTCCTCGAGCGCCTTGATTGCACTGGCGAGCACGGACGAAAGACCCGTTTCAAGGACGTGGTGCAGGACAATCGTCCCCTCCTCGTTGCCAGCACAGGCCTGCACGAGTGTGTCGCGAGGGCGCGCTTCCACAAGCCGTTGCGCATAGTCGGGGGCCGGCTCGATGTTGAGTCCGTTCCAGCCGCGCTCGTAGAACGCTTTCGTCACGCTGTCGTGGTCGGGGTCTGCAGCACCGACGTCGACATAGGTCCCCTCCGCGAACGCTCCCAGCGCCCGCCAGAGCACGATGTCCTCGCCGTTCTGAGAGTACGACTCGAACATCGACGACACGATACAGCGGCAGCCGCTGAGCCGCTTCGGTGGGCGGTGGCAGTCCGTGGCCCCATCATTCAAGATGGCAACTGCTGTGATATGGAGATGCTGTGGATGACGATGTCGCCCGAACCCGACCACGAGGTCCTGAACTCCCAGGGCGTCTCAGCGTCCTCGTTGCTGAACTGGAGTTCGACCTGGCGGACCTCGGCGTCCGTGCCAGGAAGCGAGATGGATGCGGCCGGCGGATTGCCCAGCGATACCGCTTCGAATGCGCCCGCCATCGTGGTTGCACTCGATGAGCCGGAGTACTCCACGGTGAGCTCGTACGCCCCCGGCTGGAGCGCCTGATACGGGCCATACGTCACGAAACCCGGAGCGTGGGGAGCGGCGAGCCTGACCGTAGTGCCGAGGATCTCACCACCTGCGATCGGAAGATCGGCGGCGATCCAGGTGAAGGGCGGCGTGGACGCGTCCGGCATGGTGAAGACTACGAGCCGGTAGCCGAGCGCCGAATCATGGCTGACGTCGAGCACCTCCCGTCCAACGCCGAGCGAATCGGGGAAGGAATCCACCATCTCCTCGACCTTGTCCGGTGGGCCGAATACTGCCACGATCGGCCGCTTTCCCGTGAGCACCTCCGAGACAGCCACGGGCGTGAGCGAGTTCTCGTCCGGGTCGATTCCCATTACCCGACCAACGACGTGGGGTGCGTACAGTCCTGTGATCGACGTCGACCAGCCTCCGACGGGCACGAATGACGTGCTGGCGTCGTTCGCAACCCGGTCCATTTGTTGTTCGAACCACACAGCTTCCTCGTAGATCGTTTCGCTGAGGTCTCCAGCCTGGCGGTACAGCTCGTCGTAACGAGGACTCGAGTCGAGGGCGTCTTGGCGCCGCGGCTGGTTCGACGGAGCACCGATCTGCATCCATCCCGTGAGCACGATCAAACCGGTGGCCGCAAGCCAAAGGGAGCGGTCTGCGGCGAAGGAGACGCACACTGTGGCGATCAGCAGTAAGGCGCCGAGAGCGAGGCCGTTCGGGAGACGCAGCAAATCAGGCACGCCCACGACCAGCAACGTGATCCAGACGCCGAGCACGAGGACGAGGTTGCGGATTCTCGTGCCGGCCGTCAGCCGGCCGACGACGAGCGCGAAGGCGATCGCGAAACTTGGGTACGCGAACGACCAGTAATAAGAGATCTCCAAACCATTGCCGTCCCGCGCGAACTGATCGACCCACTGATACGCGTACTGGGCTCCGCACAGACCGAGCGACGCCTTCTCGAATCGCTCGAATCGCACATGCCGCCGGAAGGACAACGAGGCCGCGACGACCAGCATGACGGGGGTCACCCAGAGCCACGCGTAGTACCACAGCCAGTCGATGCGACTCGACTTCCAGGGGTCCCTTCCCTCGTAGGACCGAACAAAGTCAATCGACGGCTGGTACACGTTGTCGATGTCGTACCGCCATCTGAACATCAGCATTCCGCCAACCACCACGGACATCCCCGCTAGGAGAACCGCGGCTGCGACCTTCACTCGCTGTGCTCCGCGCGCGTCGCCGAACAGGAGGAGGACCGCCAGAGGAAGCGCAACCGCAGTGATGGCGATCGGATTTGCTACGACGATGGCGGCTGCCAACGTGCCGGCGGCGAGCCCCGAAACCACCGAGCGGCCTCCTCTCACGCAGACCGCGACGAGGATCAACCCCAGCGCCACCACTGCGTACTCGACGTAGTCGGTGAAGAATGCACGGACGAACATCGGCATGGTGATCACCAGTGACCCGATCAGCACACGCTGCCCCCATGACCACTTCTGGCGAAGTCCGAGCCACCAGACGGCGCACAGAATCGTTGCAGCCAGGATGAGTCGGAGGATGAGACGACCCCAGATGGGCCCGGCGACTCGTTCCGCGATGTACGCCGGGAAGTATGCGGACCATCGCGAGACGAAATAGTGACGGTCTGTGACCGCATTCAGGATGTCGTCGAAGTTGATCGCGTATCCGGTGTAGAACAGCGGGTCGAGCGAGTTGGGCGTCAACCCGTAGTTCTCTGGTCGAAGGACGACGTAGAGACCCACAGCGAGGGCGAAGGCGGCCAACAACCAGACGCCGACCTCTCGCCCCTGTGTCCACAGCGGCGCAGACACCCGCGGTGCGTGCTCGTCGGTCGCAGTGACCATCAAACCCGATTGATTCGAATCGGTAACGGCCGAGGAGTCGTCGACCACTTGGTCGGTCATCGGATCGCAGTGATGATCACATGGGTGTAGGGGATGCGCAACACCCCGGAGACGATCGCAGTGTCCACCTTGGTGAAGCTGCCCTCCAGGAGCTGGCGGTAGCCGTCCTCGTCGCGGGCGAATCGGCCACGATCGGCGGCGATCGTGAGTCGGGCCGTCAGCCCCTGGTCGGGATCGAAAACCGGCTCCATTGCCACGAACCTGCCGTTCGGCGCCAGCAACGGCCGGATCAGTTCGGCCAGTTCCCGAACAGCAATCGACGGCAAATGGTGCAGCACACCGGACATCATGATGAGATCGAATGGTCCGTGTTCGATCACCACGGGGTCTGCGACGTCGGCGATGAGGAAGGTTGCGGACGAGCCGGCATTCAGGCGTCGTGCGGTTTCGATGTACGACCCGTTGTGGTCGATTCCCAGGTAGTTACTGCGATCTGCGTACAGTGGCGCATAGTCACCGAACCCGCATCCGAGATCGAGCACCGATCCACCGTCGTCGACGATGAAGTGATCGTTGACGAGGCGCTCCAGGGTCCCCGCCGGCAACACCGCACGCTTGAAGTTCTTGTACACGGTCGGGTGGGACAGCACGCGTTCGCGGAGGTTCATTGGTCGCCCAGAAGAGTCAGGAGTGGCGGTCGGTCGCCGAACTCGAAGAGGACAAGAGCATAACGTGCACGTCTTGGAGGCGACCGTCGACAAGCACGGCGTCATGCAGGAGCGCCTCCTCGACAAAGCCGATCTTCACGTAGACCGCTCGTGCGGCACCGAGATCCGCGAGCACCTCGAGTCGGATCTGTCGAAGGCCGAGGGCATCGAACCCGTGATGGCACGACAGCTCAGTCGCCCTCGATGCATGTCCGCTTCCCCAATGTTCCGGTCCGATCCAGATGCCGAACATCGACGTGCGGTGAATCCAGTGGATGTCGGACAATTGGACCAAACCGACGGCCTCACCCGACTCGTCAGCGATCGTCCAGACCACCTGGGTCGGAAACGCTCCTCGACCGAGTTCATCGAACCAAATCCGCTCGCCAGTCTCCGTGATCGGAAAGCGACGCCCGAGGGCCGGGCCGGAGACACAAGGATCGTTGCGCCACCGCCGCGTCGCCGCGAGGTCTGCGGGCTCCACAGCGCGGATCGTGGTGTTCCCCAGGGCGTACATCTTGGCGAGTGTATGCCCACGAATTGTCTCCATTGGGGAGCTCAATATGGCCTCCTATACTCTGCGCCGTGTCAGACCCTGTCTCCGCTCGTCCGCAGCCGATCGATCCCCGAGTCGTGGCGGCCAACCAGCGGGTCCATTCCCAGCTCGCCGATCAGTACAACGAGACCGAGCCCCACTTTCGTCCCGAGAACCAGGAAAAGGTACGGCGACGCCTCGAGGCCATTGCCGGGAGTGCTCCGTCGCAAGATCGCATGCTCGACCTCGGTTGCGGTACCGGGTTTCTTCTGAACCTCGCACACGATCTCTTCGGGCGTATCGACGGTGTCGATGCGACCCAGGCCATGCTCGACCGAGTCGACCTCAGCCCTGGGAACATCACGCTGCACCAGGGTGTCGTCGAGAATCTGCCGTTCGAGAATGGGACGTTCGACGTCGTGACTGCCTACTCGTTCCTCGATCATCTTGCCGATCATGTTCCGGTGCTGAACGAGGCTGCTCGGGTGCTCAAGCCAGGAGGACGTCTCTACGTCGATTTGATTCCGAACCGATCGTTCTGGAATTCGGTGTACGCCGCGGCGGAATCTCGGGAGCGCCCGCTCGACTCCATCGTCGAGCGCGAGATCAATGAACTCGTCAACCACGAACAGAAGCTTCAGGAACAGTTCGGGATCGATCCCGTTGATTGGCAGTTCGCTGAACCCGCCAAGTCGGAAGGCAAGGGCTTCGACGCCGAAGTGCTCCGCGAGGAGACCGAAGCCGCTGGTTTCGACGCGGAGATCCGATTCGAGTGGTACCTGGGACAGGCAGTCGTGATGCACGGCAACTCGGTGGAGGCCTCGGAACTCGTGGATGATCACCTACGTCGCCTGGTTCCGATGTCCGCGAATCTCTACAAATACATCGTGCTCACCGGGACCAAGCGGTGAGGGCTCTGGACCAAACGGTTCGCGACGACGTCTTCACCAAGGGATTCTCGGTCGTTCGCAACGCTGTCGACGTCGAACTCGTCACGGAGTGGCGGGGTGAGTTGGCCGCTCTCGTCCGTCAGCAACGAGAGTGCCTCACCGAGCGCACGGCCGCGGACGACTACATGGTGCACAACCCGATGTTGTTGCAACCATCCTTCTTCGGTGTGCTCGAACATCCATCGGTGGTGGCCGCGCTCGACACATTCCTTGGCGACACGAGCATCGTCTACGCATTCACGACGTCGAGCATGCCAGCCCGGGGTTCGAACTACTCGCGTCGGGTCCACGTGGATTCTCCCCGGGTCATCCCCGATTACATGACCAATCTCGGCGTGATCATCGCCCTCGATCAGTTCACCGAGGAGAACGGAGCGACGTACTTCCTCCCTGGGTCCTTCGAGCGGGTCGATCCACCGTCCGACGACGAGTTCTTCGCCGGAGCGGAGCGTGTGTTTCCCGATCGTGGAGACCTGGTCGTCTTCAACGCTCGCACCTTCCACTTCGGAGGAGTCAACAGCACCGACGAGGACCGCCACGCCCTGACGATCAACGCCTGTCGGTCGTACATGCGACAACGCTTCGACTATCCACGCATGATCGACGACGATGCCGCGTCCGCATTCTCGCCGACATTGCGTCGCGTGTTGGGCTACGACGTGCGAGTGCCAGCAAGCATCGAGGAGTACTACCTCCCGGAGGAGCAGCGGTTGTACAAGGCCAATCAGGGCTGACCGGCGCCATGATTCCCTTCAACCGCGCAACGGTCGCTCCGGGCCAACTCGATCGTGTTGCAGAGGCATTTGCGTCCGGTCACCTCGCCGGCGACGGACAGTTCACCAAGCGCGTCGCTGCGAAACTGGGTGACCTCCACGAAGGTGCCACGGTGCTGCTCACGACGTCGTGCACTGCAGCGCTCGAGTTGTCGGCACTACTGCTCGACATCCAGCCCGGTGACGAAGTCATCGTTCCATCGTTCACGTTCGTCTCATCTGCGAATGCGTTTGCTGTCATGGGCGCCCGCATCGTGTTCGTCGACATCGATCCAACGACGATGAACCTGTCGATCGACGACGTGTCGGCGGCGATCACCCCTCGCACTCGTGCAGTGGTTGCGGTGAACTATGGGGGCCTTGCGTCGGTGAGCGACGAGCTGCTCGAGGTCGCAACCGCCAACGGAGTAATCGTCGTCGAGGACAACGCTCACGGGCTCTTCGGATTCGACGGCGACCGACCGCTGGGAACGCGGTCGGCGTTGAGCACCTTGAGCTTTCACGAAACGAAGAACATCACGTGTGGTGAGGGCGGAGCCCTCGTGATCAACGACGAACGGTTCGTGGAACGAGCGGAGGTGATCCGCGAGAAGGGGACCAACAGGAGTCGATTCTTCCGTGGGATGGTCGACAAGTACACGTGGATCGACGTCGGGTCGAGCTACCTGCTCTCCGATGTCAATGCTGCCATTCTTCTCGCCCAACTCGACCACAGCGAGGTCATACAGGCGCGCAGACGCGATGCTGCGGAGTCCTATCGTCGCGAACTCGGAGACTGGGCCGATTCGAACGGCGTCCGCGAACCGCACCGCAACGCTCCGGTGGGTCTGCCGAATCATTTGTTCCCGCTGCTGCTGCCAGATCACGAGTCGCGCACCCGATTTCTCGAATTCACGCGTGACCATGGCGTCGCAACTACGTTCCATTACGTGCCCTTGCATTCGTCTCCTGCTGGGCAGCGCTTCGGAACAGCGCCGGGCGGGTGTCCCGTGACGTCTGAAGTGTCGGACCGATTGGTTCGACTTCCCTTGTTCTCCGACATCGGGGCGGACGAAGTCGACGAGATCATCGATGTCACGCTTCGTTTCTCGGTATGAGTTCCTCTGTCTCGGTGTTGATCCCGGTCTACAACAATGCCGCGAGCCTGGCCGAGCTCCATCGTCGAATCGTGGGGTCACTCGAATCGATCGATCGGCAGTTCGAAATCATCTTCGTCAACGACGGCAGCGTGGACGAGTCGGCGGAGATCCTCCGCGGCCTGACATCGAGCGATGCACGCTGCGTGCTCTTGAACCTGAGCAGGAACTTCGGACAGCATCCTGCGATCAATGCAGGGCTCCAGCGCGCTCGCGGTGACGTCATCGTCTTGATGGACGCCGACCTCCAAGATCGGCCAGAAGAGCTTCCTCGTCTTCTCGCTCCGCTCGACCAGGACGCAGATCTCGACATCGTCTACTCGCGATTCGAGCTCGTCGACGGGCAGAAACCGCGCTTGACGAGTCGGCTGTTCCACCGGGTCTTCGCCAGATTGAGTGACGTCCACATCCCGCCCAATCTCGGGACGTACCGGGCCTTCACCACTCGTGTGCGAGATGCGCTGCTCGACTACCCCGAACGCAATGCGGTCTACGGTCCGTTGATGGCTCAGATGGGGTATCGCTGCATCTATCTCACCGTGGATCGGGCGGCGCCCGTGGGCAGGGCGACCTCGTACAGTTTTCGTCGTCGGCTCGCTCTGGCGAGCTCGTCGATCATTGCGTATGGGTCGTTCCTCCACCGCCTCGTGATCTGGGTGGGCGTCACGCTCACGGTGCTGAGCGCGGGCTACCTCGTCGTCATCTTCGTGCAGTACATCACCGGTTTCCGCGCGCTCGTCAACGGCCAGTTGCTGCTGCTGGTGATCACCGTCCTCATGTCAGGCGTGCTGCTGATGACTGTCGGTGTGCTGACTGCCTACACCTATCGAATCTTCCAGGAAGTGCTCGCTCGGCCGCGCTTTCACATCGCACGCGAAATCGGGCATGGACTGCCGAGTGACGAGTCGTGAGGCTTGCTGTTCTCCAGTCGAACTACATCCCTTGGAAGGGGTACTTCGATCTGATGGCGATGTCCGACATGTTCATCGTCTACGACTCGGTGCAGTACACGAAGAACGATTGGCGAAACCGCAACCTCATTCCTTCGGCGTCCGGGGCGGTCTGGCTCACGATTCCGGTCGCCACCGCAGGACTCGCCGATCAGTGCATCAATCAGGCGGCGATCAGCGACTCTCGTTGGGCTCGTAAGCACTGGGCGACCGTTTCGCAAACCTTTGCGAAGCGACCGCATTTCGGCGAGTATCGCGACGAGTGGAACGAGTGCTACCAACGCAGTGCCGAACTGACACTTCTCCACGAAGTCAACGTCCAGTTCCTCGGCATGCTCGCACGTCAGCTGGCGATCACGACCCCGATCGTCGACGATCGTGAGTTCGAGACCGCGCCGGATACACCCACGGGGAAGCTGGTCCAGCTCTGCGAGTTCGCTGGCGCCGACCGGTACGTCACGGGGCCCGCTGGTCTTGATTACCTCGAACTCGAGCGCTTTCACCGACGGGGGATTGAAGTCGACGTGGTCGAGTACGGTCACTACCCGACCTACCCGCAGAATGCAGCGGAGTTCGACCACGGGGTGAGTGTGCTCGACCTGCTCTCGTCGGTCGGAGCAGACGCGCGGGATCATCTCCTCGGCCGGTACCACACAGTCGAGAACGTCGATTCGTGACGACGAGTCGGGCGTACTGAGGACACATGTGGAACACGCGAACCCTCGCTGTGATCCTGCCGACCTACAACGAGGTCGGCAGCATCGCCGAATGCATCCGTGGCTTCGAGTCTCTCGGCATCGTCGATGACATCGTCGTTGTCAACAACAACGCCCATCCCGACACCTCTTCCGAGGTTGCCACCACCAACGCGCGCGAGGTCTTCGAGGCGACGCAGGGGTACGGCGCAGCGATCCGTCGTGGGATCACCGAGACGGCAGACGCACACCTGGTCTGCGTCTGTGAACCAGACGGCACATTCGATCCGGACGACCTCCTGAAACTGCTTCCGTTCACCGCCGACGTGGATGTGGTCTTCGGATCTCGAACAGTGCAGACCTTCATCCTCAGCGGCGCCAACATGGGCTGGTTCCTGCGCTGGGGCAACTGGGCGGTCGCGAAGCTCACCGAAGTCTTGTTCAACACCGTGTACCTCTCCGACGTCGGCTGCACATTCCGCGTCCTCACCCGCGATGCCGTGGACCGATTGGAACCTCAATTCGAATCAACGGCATCGGCGTTCGGATTCGAGATGATGCTGCTGGCTGCCCGTCACCGCATTGCGATGGTGCAGGTGCCGGTGAAGTACCGACCGCGGATCGGCGAGAGCTCGGTCACCGGTGATCGCCGCAAGACGATCGAACTCGGGCTCTCGATGATCGCTCTGTGCGTGCGACACCGCTTCCGTCGTCGCTGAGAGGCCTCGCGCGAATGCGCTGTGGCCACCACGGTGCATCAGGGGCGCAGGCACTCCCAGGTTGCGAATTGATAGGCGGGTTCGAAGCCCATCAGGCCGGACTCGGCAGGGGTGGCCACGACGGTCAGATCGTTGGGCCTGGCGTGCTCGATGAGGCTCGCCACGTCGAACTCGTTGCCGGATGGGTGTGGCCAGGGCAGACCGCTCTGCAGCATCGATGCGCAGTCGTCGGTGACGAGAACGGTGGTGACGAACCCCGCGGCCCGGACCGTCTCGGTCAGGTCCCAACCGAAGCGCCACAGCACCGGCGTGTTGTCGGCGTGGAACTCGGGCGTGGTCGGAGGTGCCGTGACACCCTGCAGAATCGGGATCTGAAGATACATCCGCCCCCCAGGAGCGATCACCCTGAACAGTTCCGACAGCGCCCGCTCGGTGTCTGGTACGTGTTCCAGCACGTGCGGACTCAGCACGACGTCCACGGCCGCATCCGGTAGGTCGATCGACTGGAGGTCCAACTGGATGTCGCCGCGATGTGCGCTCAGATCGAAGTCGCTCGTGCGGTACTGATACCAGCGTTGCATGTACTGGCGATACCCGGTGCCGAGCCGTGGACTCGTTTCGATGATGCGGGCCCCGCGCATCTTCGGGCTCCGATTCGTGAAGCACCACAGCAGGAATCGATCCCGAGCGATCGAACCGCACTGAGGGCAGTTCGCCGACTCGGTGTGGGCCGCACCGAGGAACGCCGACCCGGTCCATCGGCACACATTGCACCAGCGGTCGCGCTGGTCCGCCGACGACGGGGGTTGCCAAACCGGACCGGCCGTCTGCCACCAGTCGGTGACCGGAGCCGCCAATCCCACGCGCCGCGCAGTCGGCCTGAGCGCGTCGAGGACCGAAGCGGGAACGAGCGCGCTCACGCGAGCACGGAGGGATCCGTCGGGCATGGGTCGAGACTACCGATCGTTCGACATTGGTCCGAGGAGCTTGCTTCCGCTCCTCGCGATCGTGAAGGGGTAATCCCGTAGAGTCTGCGCCGTGGCATCGTTCAAGGGCATCGTCGGCCGGCTTCGAGGCGACCAGGTCGCAGCACTGTCCGCCGAGGTCGCTGCACTTCGTGACGTCGTACTCAACATCAACCACGTGGTCACCCGGATGGACGATGTGGTGAACCAGTTGAACCACGATGTGCGGTTCGGCGGCGAGCGGTCGCTGCCACTCTTTCTCGGATACGCAGAGCGACTTCGTCTGGATGCTGACACGGCGATCGGCGCCAGCCACCTGATCGAGCGCCAACTGGCGCAGTTCGAGGATCGGATCGCAGCTTTGGACCGCGAGCGGGACCACCCGTTGACGACACCCACCGAGACGTGACGCCGACCGCCCTGCTGGTCGACGCTCGGCCAGTCGGACATCCGACAGCCAAGCAGCGTGGGATCGGGCGCTACGTGACGGGATTCCTTCGCGGACTCACGGACATCGGTGCCCCACTCACCGCCCTCTACGGCGACGAGTCCGAGGCCGAGACGCTGAGGCGATCGATTCCCGACCTGCCGATGCGTCGATGGAGCCGCGACGCCGTCAGAGACCACGCAGAACCCGGCGTCTGGTACGTCGCAACTCAGTTGATGCTGCATCCGATCCCACTCGATCCGGTTCCACGCGTCGTGACGGAAGCGCACCTCCCAGTCGCCGCAGTCATGTACGACGTCATTCCATATCGGTTCGCGGATCGATACCACGTCGCTCCGGATGCGCGATTCCAAGCGGAGCTTCGGGCTCCGTTGACGAGGACACTGGATTCACTGTTGGCAATCTCGCGATTCGCAGCCGACACCGCTGCGATCGAGTTGAACTACCCCCGCGACCGAATCGGGGTCATCGGCGCAGGAGTCGAGCCGGAGTTCGTTCCGAACCGGGGTGCTCGTGGACCGCTTGTGGCACGGGTGATCCCGCCGCACGTTCACCGCTACGTCGTTGCGGTCACCGGCGTGGACGAACGCAAGAACACCGAGGGCCTCATTCGGGCCTGGGCTCTTGTGTTGCCCGGGCTCCGCGAGGGCCGCCACCTCGTGATCGCCTGTTCCCACTCACCCGGGGTTCTCGCCCATTGGATGGCAACGGCCGAGAAGGCCGGGGTCGCTGACCGGGTCGTCTTCACGGGTGCGCTCGAGGACGACGAGATGGTGGCGGTGGTCCAGTCGGCCGAGCTCTCGGTGATGCCGTCGTTCGAGGAGGGATTCGGACTGCCAGTGCTCGAGGCCGCAGCGTGCGGAGTCCCGGCGATCTCGTCGAATCTGACTTCGTTGCCGGAGGTCCTCGACGAGCCGTCCGCCTGCTTCGACCCACACGATGACCGATCGATCGCCGATGCCATCGATCGGGCGCTGGGCGATGAGGGTCATCGAACGCGATTGCTGGAGGCCGGCGGACGAGCGGCCCGACGATGGACGTGGCAGCGTGTCGCGCAGGACACGATGGAGGTGTTGGGGGCCCACGGTCCACGATGGACAACCGAGCCGAGGCGTCCCACGATCCGCCTGGCGCTTGGCGGCCCATTTTCCGGATCGCAGTCGGGAGTGGCTCACTACGACGAACGGGTGCTGTCGTCACTGCGCCGTGCGAGCATGGATTCGGATCGATCGGTCGTGGCGCTGGTCGACTCGACTGCATCGATCGAGCCGACACGTTGGAGTGCAACCGACGAGCGCCTGCCGATCCGAGCGATCGGCCGCTTTGCAAAGCCATGGGATTTCGACGACATCGTGCTCGCATTGGGAAGCTCCCCACATCACGCTGGTGCTGCACGCCTCGCTGCAGAGGTGCCATGTCATCTCTGGTTCCACGAAGCGACGCTCGTCGGTCTCCACGTCGGTGTTGCCCACTCATCGGGATCGGAGAGCTGGGCGCGCTCCTACGTGCGTTCGGTCCTCGATCGCGACGAGGACGGGTTTGGGGTTTCGCTGATGGATCATGAACTTCTCGACGCCGAGTTCCTTCACGGCAGCGGTGTGACCCTGCTGTCGGATGTCCTCGCAATGGCGAAATCAGTGATCGTGAGCAGCCAACGCGGTGCGGACATCGTCCGCTCGGTTCGTCCGAACGGCCCGCCGCTGCTCGTCCTGCCGCTCGCGTACCCACCCCCGATCGCTCCGAGCGGACCGCCGCGGTCGCTGCAGATCGTGTCAGCCGGATGGCTCGCTGACAACAAGGCTCCGCGCCTTGCGCTCGAAGTGCTCCATCGGCTCGGCGGCACCGGTGACGTGAGTCTCGTGTTCGTGGGTGCTGCTCAGCCGAATGCGATCGAGGCAGCGCGGGCGATCGCGGCGGACCTCGGAGTCGAGACGCTCGTCTCGTTCACTGGAAGACTCGACGACGAGTCGTATGCGCAACATGTGTCACAGAGTCGAGTTGGACTTCAACTCCGCGAGCACGACCGTGGTGAGATGTCGGCGGCGATCAACGACCTCGTCGCTCGGGGGGTGCCGACGGTCACGACGCTGCAGACTGCGGGTCCGACGTCGAGCGGTCTGCGATTGGTGGAACCATCCGTGGCGGCGATTGTGGAGGCGATCCGTCCGCTGCTGATCGACGACGACGAATGGAGGAACGCCTCGGCTGACGCGATCGATCGAGCAATGCGGTGGTCGTTCGACGACGTGAGTGGCGCATTGTTGGGGTGGCTGCGAGACGTTCCGCGTCTCCCCGGTCCGACAGTGCGACGTATCTCGGCGCCGCTAGCTTCGTAGCCCTCCATGGCCACAGATCAATTTCCCCTCGTTCGCGTCGTGGTGATCAACTTCGACGGCGGGCAGATGACGATCGACTGCCTCGACTCGCTGCTCGCGTCGGACTGGCCGAAGGATCGCCTCGAGATCGTGCTCGTCGACAACGGATCGCTCGACGATGTGCTGGACCGTCTCGCCGCCGACCCGGCGTATTCGTCGATTCGCGTCCTCGAACCGCTCGCGAACCTCGGCTTTGCTGGTGGCTGCAATCTCGGGATGACGCTCACCGGTAACCATGACCACGTTGCCCTGATCAACAACGACGCCACGGTGGACCCCGGATGGCTCCGGGCCATGGTCCCGGTCATCGAATCCGCCCCCGATGTCGGAGCGGTGAGCGCCAAGATGCTCTTCGCACGGAGGTACCACGGCATTGAATTCGATGTCCCCGACGCATCGCATCTCGTTGCCGGTGAGGCCCGAATGCTCGGGGTCCGGGTCTCCGGCGTTCGCCTCGACAGCGAACGCGTCGACGATCGACTCGCGTTCGACGAGGGCTTCCACGCGCCTGAGGCGCCAGTTGCCGCCGACGCGGAGGAGATCGCTCGGTGGTCGAGCGCCAAGGGCGCACTGCGCATCGCCGCCGATCCCGACTCGATGTTGCCCCCGACCACGATCTCGGTGCGCCTGTCATGCTTGGAGCCCCGCACCGTCACGCTGCGGGCCACCGATCCGGACAGTCTCGTGGCGACCGAGACGACGGTCACGGTCCACCTCGACCCGATGTGGGTCGAGGTGGCCATTCCGGCAGCGCCATTCGACGTGATCAACAACGTCGGCTCGAACCTCTTCGCCGGCGGTTACGGCGGCGACCGGGGATTCCTCGAGGTCGATCGAGGCCAGTACGAGGAGCCGGCTGAAGTGTTCGCATGGTGCGGGGGAGCGGTGCTGCTCCGTCGGGCCTACCTCGACGACGTCGGGCTGTTCGACGATCGCTTCTTCATGTACTACGAGGACACCGACCTGTCGTGGCGTGGCCGCCTGCGCACGTGGCGATACCTCTACGAGCCTTGCGCCGTCGTGCGTCATCATCACGCTCAGTCGTCCGGCGTCGGTTCGCCTTTCTTTCGCTACTACACCGAGCGCAACCGACTTCTCGTGCTGGCCAAGAACGCTCCGGCCCGGATGGCGTGGCGCTCGGGCCTGGGCCAGGTCCGACGGGCGGCGGGGTCGCTGGTCCGTCACTACGTCCTCCGCCCGCTCACGCTGCGCCTCCCGATCCGCGCGGAGGTCGCACATCACTGGCGCGTATGTCGAGGATACCTCGCCGAGCTCCCTGGCATGCTGCGTGACCGGTGGAGCGCCAGTCCCGACGTGTCTCGCGACGAACTGATGGATTGGGAGATCGTCAAGTGGTCGAACGTCTGAAGATCGGCGTGTACGACCTCTACTGGTCGACCCTCGGCGGCGGGGAGCAGGTCGATGGCAGCATCGCCCAGGTGCTGGCCGAAGACCACGACGTCACGCTGCTCGGCCCGCGCCCGATCGACGTCGATGCAACGCATCGTCGCCTCGGCGTCGACCTGTCGGCGTGCCGCCATCGGCGCGTGGACGACGATGCAGCGGCAACGGTCGCCAGCGCTGATTTCGACGTGTTCGTCAACGGCACCTATCTGAGCAGGTCGGTCAACCGAGCTCCGATCGGTTACTACTACGTGCACTTCCCCGGCGAGACGCGGACCGCGTGGGACGATCTGCGCAGCCGCGTCGGCGTCGTGGGCGTCAAGGTGTTGTCGCTTCCACCACGGCTGCCGCAGCGGCTCACCGAGGTGCAGGCGGCCTTTGATCGACGCGTCGAACGCGTCGAGTTCGTCCCGACCTACACCCGCTTTCTCGCCAACTCACAGTTCACCGCCGGCTGGGTCGAGCGGCTGTGGGGCGCACCCGCCGACGTGCTGTACCCGCCCGTGCGCCCGAGCGTGGTGCCCGGGGAGAAGCAGCCGTTGATCCTCGTACTGGGCCGGTTCTTCGACCCGTCGTTCGGCCACAGCAAGAAGCAACATGAACTTC
>JBGTEH010000377.1:0-10250 GCA_041747915.1 Ilumatobacteraceae bacterium | reverse complement strand
GCTCCCCGCGGTGGCGCCCGTCCTGATCGGAGCAACGCGAGCGGTCGAATCGGCGCTCGGCACCGCAGGCGCAGAGGTGTCGGACGGCTGGCCCTGGGTGGGCCTGCTGGTCGTCTTCGCTGTCGCCTTCGGCGTCGGTGGCTCGTTGGCGTTCGGTCCGCTGATCGACGAATGAACTGATCGACGAACATCCTGATCGACACGACATCCTGATCGACACAGACGGAAGCGACATGACCACCACCGACTCCACATCCTCCCGAGTGAATCCCGCTGGTGATGTCGTCGCGATGTCGGCGGGAACAGCAAGTCGGGGCACGCGGATCATCGGCATCGCCACGATCGTCGCCATGGGATGGCTCGTCGCCTTCGGACTCGGTTTCTCACCCGAGGATCGTGACCAGAGCGAAGCCGTGCGACTGCTCTATGTCCACGTGCCGACGATCTGGATCGCGTACCTCGCGTTCTCGGTCACCGCGCTCGGATCCGCGATGTACCTGTTCACGAAGAAGAAGTCGCTCGGCTGGGACCGCCTCGCCGGCGCCAGCGCCGAGATCGGCACCGTGTTCGTCGCAGTGACGCTCGTCATCGGAGCGATGTGGGGTCGAATCACCTGGGGCGTCTTCTGGCAGTGGGACGCTCGGCTCACCACCACGGCCCAACTGTTCGTCACCTACGTCGGCTACCTCGCCGAGCGTCGCCTGGGCGGCACTCATCAGCAGCGGGCGCGCCGCTCCGCCGTGATCGGCCTGCTCGCAGTGCTGGAGATCCCGCTCGTGCACTGGAGCGTGCGACTCTGGCGGAGCCTTCATCAGGAGGCAACGGTGTTGGGAACCGACGCCGACGTGAGCATGGACGGCCTGATGCTGTTCAGTCTCGTCGTCGGTGTGGTCGCGTTCAGCCTGCTCTACGTGTGGCTGGTGATGCACCGCACCCGTGGCATGGCGATGGAGGACCACCTCGACGATCGCGGCCTCGACGAAGCTCTCGCCGCCCGCCGAGCCGAGAGCGACGCCTCCGACCACGCCGAGAGCAGGGGAGTGAACTGATGGACGACGCCGGGTTCATCATCGGGGGGTACGTGTTGACGTTCGCCAGCGTGGCGTTGTTGGCGTGGAGGTATGTGCGATCGGGCCGACGCCTCGCCCGACGCGTGCCGGACGCCGAGAAATACTGGCTCTGAGCGAGCAGAATGACATGACCGACATGGACCTCTCCCCCCGAGCCCCGGTCGACCCCAGCGGATCGACACCGAAGCCCAGACGCAAGTGGTTCCCGATGATCGTGCTGGCGCTCGTCGTCGTCGCCGGCGGCGTGATCCTCACTCAGTTCCTGACATCGGCCGTCGACTACTACTGCAACGTCGACGAGGTCGGCGCTCGTGACGGCTGCGACGAAGGTCGTCGGATCCGCCTGCAGGGCACGGTCGAGGAAGGCTCCGTCGACAAGGTCGCCAGCGCCACCGTGTTCACGATCTCGTTCAACGGCGCATCGATCCCGGTCTCCTACGACGGCGAGCCCGGCGGGATCTTCGAGGAGTGCCTGCCGGTCGTGGTGCACGGCGTGATCGAGAACGGCGAACTCGTCGGCGATCGAGTCGAGGTCAAACACTCCGAGGAGTACGTCGCTGTCAACGACGAGCGAGTTGCCGAGGCCGAACAGGCCGGCTGCAGCAGCCCGACGACACCGTGATGCTGATTGCCGCGAGCGTCAACTCGGCGCTGGGCCGCGCCGGGCTGCTGTTGATGCTGGCCGCCTCGGTGTTCGGCGCGATCGTGCTGATCTCCGGGGTCCGCCGCAACGACGCCCGACTGCTGCGCCAGGGGCCGACGTACGCATGGATCGCGCTCGGTGGAATCGTCCTCGCCGTGGTGATGATGCAGCGGGCGCTGGTGACCCGCGACTTCTCGATGGCCTACATCCAGCAGGTCGGCTCGGCGGACACACCACTGCTGTACAACATCGCTGCGATGTGGTCGGCGCTCGAGGGCTCGATCCTGCTCTGGGCGCTCATGCTCGCGATCTTCACCGCCGCGGTCGGGTGGCGTTTCCGTCACCGCACCAACGATGTGCTCGTCGGCTGGGCGCTGATCGTGATGTTCGTCATCTCGGCGTTCTTTGCGATGTTGAGTTTCGGCCCGGCCGACCCGTTCGGTGCCGGAGCGGCCGGCATCACCAGCGGTCCCGGCCCCAACCCGTTGCTGCAGAACCACATCCTCGTTCTGTTCCATCCGCCGATCCTGTACCTCGGCTACGTCGGCTTCACGGTTCCGTTCGCATTCGCCATCGCCGCGCTCGTCACCGGCCGTCTCGGCGAGGGATGGCTCATGGAGACACGGCGGTGGGCGTTGTTCTCGTGGGCGTTCCTCACGATCGGCATCCTGCTCGGCGGTTGGTGGAGTTACGAGGTGCTCGGCTGGTCGGGCGTGTGGGCGTGGGACCCCGTGGAGAACGCGTCGTTCCTGCCGTGGCTGACGGGCACGGCCTACATCCACTCGGTGCTCGTGCAGGAGCGGCGCGGCATGCTGCGGGTCTGGAACCTGAGCCTGCTCGTTGCAACGTTCGCGCTGACGATCCTCGGCACCTTCCTCACACGCTCGGGGGTGCTCAACTCGGTGCACGCCTTCGGTGACGGTCCGGTCGGCGGGTGGCTCCTCGCGTTCTTCGCCGCGATCGTCGTGGTGTCGCTCGGCCTCATCGCGTGGCGCGGCGACCGCCTGCGTTCGCCCGGTTCGATCGACTCGCCCCTGTCGCGCGAGGGGGCGTTTCTCGCCAACAACGTCCTGTTCACCGTGTGGGCGTTCATCATCCTGCTCGGCACGCTCTTTCCGTTGCTCGTGGAGGCGTTGCAGGACCGCCAGACCCTCGTCGGGGCCCCCTACTTCGACCGGCTGTCGCAACCGATCGGCCTCGTGCTGCTGTTCCTGATGGGCGTGGCCCCCGTGCTGCCGTGGCGCAAGGCATCGGCGGAGCTGCTGCGGACGCGACTGTTCTGGCCCGCGTGGTGTGGAGCGGCCGCTTTGGCGATCGCTGTGTTCGTGGGCGCCGACGGATGGGCGCCGCTCGTGGCGTTCGGCCTCGCCGGATTCGCGGCCGGTTCTGCCGGCCGCCAGTTGGTGCTCGCCACTCGCCGCCAAGGGTGGCGCGGGTTGGTCGGCCGAGCGAATGGCGGCATGGTCGTGCACATCGGCGTCATCGTCATCGCCGTCGCTCTCGCCTCGTCGAACAGCTTCACCCACTCGGCAACTCTCGAACTCGAGCAGGGCGACGTGGTCGAGTGGGGCGGCCACAGCTTCGAGTTGGTGTCGGTCGACGAACGCACGGGTGCTCGCGAAAGCCGAGTGGCGGCGAACGTGATCCTCGACGGCGGCGCGACCTACCGACCGGCGATCACGACGTATCTCAACATCGGAGCCGACATCGGCACGCCGTCGGTGCGCACCGGCCTGACCGAGGACGTGTACCTCACGCTCGGTCAAGGTGCAGCGCCTGGCGACACCTCCGTCACGATCAGGGTCTTCGTGAAGCCGATGATCCTGTGGCTGTGGATCGGCGGAGCGATCATGGCGATCGGCACTCTGCTCGCGGCGTTCCCGGGGTCGCGTCGCCGCATTGCGATCGACCCGGTGTCGGCGCCGATCGATGTCGGCAATTCGAAGGCTGACACCGATCTCGTCGCGACTGCCGCCCTTGACGCAACCGACGTCGTCGGGCTCGAGGGATCGCAGGCCGGGGATCTCGAAACCCACAGCGGAGCGCCGGCATGAGTGACGTCGACGAGTTGGCACTGGCCACCGATCCTCCGAGCGACCATCCGCGTCGCCGACGTCGCGTGGCTCCGATCATCGCCGGAGTGATCGCACTGGTGATGGTCGGGCTCCTCGTGGTACTCGCGGGCGCCGACTCGAGCCGCACGGAATCCGCCGATTCTCCGCTGATCGGCCGGCCGGCCCCCGAGGCCACCGGCACGCTCGACGACGGCACGTCGTTCGACCTCTCGCGGCGCAAGGGCAGTTGGGTGGTCCTCAACTTCTTCGATCCGACCTGCATCCCGTGCATCCAGGAGCACCCCGAACTCGTCACGTTCGCCGACGACCAGGCCACCCTCGGTGCCGACGGTGCCGAGCTGTATTCGGTGATCACGCGTGGAGAGCAACCCGAGATCGACGCCTTCTTCGACGAGAACGGAGGCGACTGGCCCGCGATCTACTCCGACGCCGACGAGATCCCCGTGGCCTTCGGCGTCTCGCAGGTGCCCGAGACGTGGATCATCGATCCGCGTGGCGTCGTGCAGCTCCGACTGATCTCGAAGGTCACCGCAGAGCAGCTCAACACCATCTTGCAGCAGTATCGCGAGCAGTTCTGATGGCGAGCGACGTCAACGCCCGATTCAAGCGCTGGCCGGGCTGGTTGCTCTTGATTCTGGTGACCGCCGCCCTCCTCGCCGTGGGCGCCACCCGCACGACGGGTCCACAGAGCCAGGAGGACCGCGTCGATGCGATTGCACGCCGCGTCGCCTGCCCGATCTGCGACGGCGAGAGCGTGTTCGAGTCGCAGAACAACGCCTCGCAGGCGATCCGCAACCAGGTGCAGCAGTTCGTCGCCGACAACGATCTCAGCGATGGCGAGATCATCGCCTTCATCGAGAATCGTTACGGCGCCCAGGTGTTGCTGGTACCCAAGGCCAGCGGGCTCGATGCGTTGGTGTGGGTCCTGCCGGCAGTCGCGTTCGTGTGTGGCCTCGCCGCGCTCGTCGTGGTGTTCCGACGATGGAAACGTGAAGCGGGAGACATGCGCGAACCCACCGACGACGATCGAGCACTGGTCGAGGCGGCCATGCTCGCCGACGACGAGGACACCGGAAGGTGACGGTCAGCGGCCGGTCTCTCGATCGGCTGGCCGAACTGGAGGAGGAGCGCCGCTACCTGCTCCGCTCGCTCGCCGATCTGGAGAAGGAACACGCAGCCGGCGATGTCGATGACCTCGACTACCGCACGCTCAAGGATGGCTACACGGTTCGCACCGCCGACGTTCTGCGCCAGATCGAGCAGGGTCGAGGCAACCTCGCGCCGCGTCCGCCCCGACGTTGGAGCCGGACCATCGCCGTGGTCGCGGCGGTCGTCGTGGCGTCGATCGCCGTCGGCTTCGTCCTCGCCGGGGCGTGGGGCGAACGATCCTCGGGCCAGCAGATCTCCGGGCTCACGCCGGGAGACGAGTCGCGAGTTCTGCTGACCAGCGCCCGCGACGCCATGGGTCAGGGCGACTTCCAACTGGCCAACTCGCTGTTCGGCCGGGTGATCGACATGGAGCGCGAGCGCGGTCGCGACAGTGCCGAAGCTCTCGCCTATTTCGGCTGGACACTCGCGCTGTTGACCCGACAGGATCCCGACCAACCCGCCGATCGCCTCGACGCCGCCCGCCTGGCGCTCGCGCAGTCGTCCGAGATCGAACCCGACTACGCCGACCCGCAGTGTTTTCTCGCGATCATCGAGTTCGAGTTCAGAGGCGACGCCGATGCGGCGCTGGCCCATGTCGAGCGATGTGAGGCGAGCAACCCACCCGCCGAGGTGGGCTCGCTCGTGGCGAACTTCGCCGACGAGATTCGCGCCGCTGCCGGCTGACGAGCGCTCGGTCCGAGTTGGTCGCCCTCAGGAGGGCGGCGCCCAGACCTTGCCCTTGGTGATGCGTTCGCCCTTGCGGCGCAACACCCACACCGACGCCTTGCGCCACTCGACCGTCGACTGCACCTCCATGCCTCGTCGAACCAGCGCCTCGACCGTCGCCGGGATCACGTCGCCATGGCTGCACAGCACCGCGCCGTTCTCGACCTGAGCGAGCAGTTCGAGCACCGGCTCGAAGGGGGCGTCCTCGGCGAGGCGGTCGTCGATCTGGATGGTGACTCCGATCAACTCGGCCAGCGGCTCGACGCTCTGCACGCAGCGCACGTACGGGCTCGAATGGATCGTCGATGCGCCTTTGCCGGCCAGGCGCTTCGAGACCGCACGAGCCTGCTTCCACCCTTGCCGACTCAGCGGCCGCTCCTCGTCGTCGCCCTCCCAGACTCGCCGTTCGCCGGCTTTGGCGTGGCGCAGCAGGTAGATGACGTCGGGGGTGCCCACTGGCCGTTACGACTCGTTGGTCAGCGCGGTGTGACGACGCGTCAACTGGCGCACGAATGCGATCCAGAAGATGGCAGCGCCCACAACGGACAGCGCCGACAGAAAGGTCAGTGCGCCGACTTGATCCAGCGAGTCGGCCACGGATTCGACATCGCCGGTGCCCAGCCCACCACCGGCAACCGAGCCGACCTGGGCAACGAACAGCACGATCGGCAGGAGGCCATAGAACGCGAACCACCCCCACAACATGCGGTTGTCGTCGTTCGACTTCCAGCGCTCCGTTGCGTCGACGTCGGGGCCGGAACCCTTCCACTGCTCGCGCAGCACGAGAAATGGGATCACATACAGGAAGAACGGAGGCAGGAGCCACCCGAAGATCGAGAAGAGCGGATGCCAGGTGGTGCGTCGGCCGAACGTGCGGATGTTGCGTGCCATCCGGTACATCCAGATCACCGTGACGACTCCCGTCGCGAGCGTGGCGACACCGGCGAGGCTCTGCACGGCGCTCAGCGGGGCGAGTGAGTCGCGGAACTGGTCGTCGGTGATGTCGCCGGCCAGGAAGTCCGACGCCTCGCCGGCGATCCCGATGCTCAGGAGCGTCGCGATCACCGTCGTCGTCGCCACGATGGCGGTGAGGATCACGATTGCCTTGCCGAGCCCACCGACTCGCTTGATCACACCGAGCGGTGTCGGGCTGCCCTGGTATCCCACATAGCCGGCCGGTGCGTTGAGATTCGGGGGCGGCGGAGGCGGAGGCGAAGCCGGTGGAGGGGGTGGCGGCACCGCCGACGGTGGGGGAGGTGGGGGGATGTCGCTCACCGGCACCAACCTAGATGATTGCGTCCCAGGGGTCGTGGGTCAGTGGTCGTCGTCACTTCGCGTCCGACCAGCGCTTGACGATGCTGACGTCGGCGACGAAGCGAACCCGCGTTGCGCCCGCCCAGTGGTGGCTCGCCTCAGCGACGCCGTCGGCCACGATCGATGCCACGCGGTCGGCATCTGCCTCCAGGCAATGGATGACCAATTCGTCGTGCAGGCACATCACGATGTGGGCGTCGAGTGGCGCACAACGGGCTCGCACGATCACAGCCCACGTCTTGAAGAACTCTGCTGCCGCGCCCTGCACCATGGCGTTTCGTCCGTAGCGCCCGCGCGCTGCTGCGCGCGAGCGAGTCTCGGAGTCGGCGTCGGTCTCGGAGTCGTTGGACGACATGGTCACCAGGCGCCCGCCGCGGGTGCGCAGGTCGTTGCCACCCTCGGCCCGACGGGCGGCATGTTCCAGGTAGGCCATCGCAACGGGGTAGGCCGACTCGAGCCCGCGGAGCGCCACCGCACCGTGCCCGGTCGTCTGGCCGTACATCGCACCGAGGACTGCCACTTTGGCCACATCGCGAGTGACGCCGAGGCGCTGCGCCACCGGCGCGTACATGTCGTCATCGAAGGTGGCTGCAGCGAGCGCGTCGTCGTCGGCCACCGCGGCGAGGATGCGCGGCTCGATCTGACCGAGGTCGGCGCGCACGAACAGATGGCCCGGCTCGGCCACGATCGCAGGCCGCAGTTCGGCAGGCATGTTGTGCAGGCCCGCCGTGGCCGTCATTCTCCCGGCCGCGCCGTCGGACGGTGACCACTGTCCTCGGAGGCGTCGGTCGACGCCGACGTGCTGGTCGAGCCACCGGTACCCGAACGTCGTCGCGATCCGTTCCGCCTTGCGCCACGCGAGCAGCGCTTCGACGATCTCGTGTTGGTCGCTCATGCGTTCGAGCCGCCACGCGCGCGTGTCGGGCACCTCGATGCCGACGCGTCGAAGCAACGACTTGACTCCTGCCGGGTTGCGGAGGTCGAAGTCGTCCGATGCTGCGTGAACATGTCGCAGGACCAACTGGTCGCGGTCGGCCGCCAGCATCGCCTCGTGGGCACCATCGTCGGGTCGGGGTCCGATGAACGACGCGATGATCCGCTCGGCCTCGGCGACGTCGATGGGTAGACCATCCGCTTCGAGTTCGGCGCACAGCAGCGCAGCTGCAGACTCCGAGCGAGCGGTGCTCTGCGCCGCTGGTCGATCACCGAGACGTTCGAGTTCGTCGAGTTGCCAGTGGTGCACGTCGAGCGCCAGCGTCGCCCATGTGCGCAGGTGCTCGAGGTCGCTCCTCCACAGGTCGTCGATCCACGACGGGTCGAGATGGCCGTCGCCGCGCACGGGGTCGTGATGCGATTCGTCGGGCGGCGAGAAGAGGTCCGGCACGGTCACCCGCGGGAGTTCGCCGTTGTCGAGGCCGCAGCGGTGGGCCCAGACTCGCCCGGCCCCGCCCCGCCAACCGCCGACGAGCAGGCGATGCACGGCGTCGAGATCCCAGCATCGTGCGGGGCGAATGCCGCCGGCGACGAACGATCGGGCCGTGTCGTTCGACCACCACACCCATCGCGGCGCGGTCGACCGCTCGATGTCGGCGAGCACCTCCCATGTCTCGTCTGCGTCGAGGTCCATGGTGTTCTCGGTGGACACCAACGCCGCTCCCACGCCTTCGGACGTCGCGATCGCGACCGTGTCACCGCGCGTGAACGCATGGGTCATCCCCACCCGAGTTCGTGGAGCCGAGCATCGTCGATCCCCGCGGCGTGCGCGATCTCGTGGATGACCGTCACGTACACCTCGTCGGCGAGTTCGTCGATGTCGGCGCACGCCTCGCACAGCGCGAAACGGTAGATCGACACGATGTCAGGGCCGTCGGTGCCGTTGCGTTCGGTGTGTGGCACCCCCTCGTACAGCCCGAGCAGTGTCGGCTCGTCGCGATTGCGGTCGACGACCTGGACCACCACATTGTCGAGCACCGGAAGCAATTCGTCAGGGAGGTCGTCGAGAGCGTCGGCCACCATCGCCTCGAACCTGTATTTCGCCACCACCTCCATCCCGCCAGTGTTACACCAGGGGTCAGACCCCCGGCGTAACACTGGCTCGGTCAGATGACCTTGAGTTGGTCGGAGAAGACCTTCTTCGGCTTCATGTCGACCGCGATCGAGTGGGCGATCTGTTGGAAGATCTTTGCCGCCTCGGAGTCTGGGTCGACGGCGGTGATGGGTTTGCCATCGTCGCCACCCTGGCGCAGAGCGGGCACCAGCGGTAGTTGGCCGAGCAGCGGAACATCGAGTTCGTCGGCGAGCGCTCTGCCACCGCCGGATCCGAAGATCTCGTAGCGCATGCCATCGTCGCCGGTGAACCATGACATGTTCTCGATCACGCCGCGCACGGAGAGGTTGACCTTTGCCGCCATCGCCGCGGACAACGACGCCACCTTCTGTGCAGCGGGCTGAGGAGTGGTCACCACGAACACCTCTCCACGGGGGAGGTACTGCGACAGCGAGAGTGCGATGTCGCCGGTTCCGGGCGGCATGTCGACGAGCAGGAAGTCGGGTTCGTCCCAGAACACGTCGGTGAGGAACTGTTCGAGCGCCTTGTGCAGCATCGGCCCTCGCCAGATCACCGCCTGCCCCTCGGGAACGAAGTAGCCGATGGAGATGCATCGGACGCCCCACATCTCGGGCGGCACGAGCATCTCGTCGATCACGACGGGGTCGCGGTCGGTTCCGAGCATGCGCGGGATCGAGTAGCCGTAGATGTCGGCGTCGACGACGCCCACGGTGTATCCCTGCGAGGCGAGAGCGACGGCGAGGTTGGTCGTGACGCTGGACTTGCCGACGCCTCCCTTGCCCGACGAGATGAGCAGCGGGCGAGTCTTCGACGAGTTCTTGGCGAACGGGATCTCGCGACCCTCGGCATGGCCGTGCGCCTGGCTGGAGCCGGCACTCGCGCCGGCGTCGCCATGGAGGGTGCGCCGGAGATTCTCGCGATCTTCGTCGCTCATCACGGTGAACTCGAGATCGACGGAATCCACGCCGTCGAGTTGGGTCGCAGCATCGGACACTCGCCGCTGGATCTCGCTCTTGAGCGGACAGCCGGGCACGGTCAGCGCGATGAGCACGCCCACGACGCCCTTGTCGCGGATCGACACCGCTCTCACCATGCCGAGGTCGACGATCGAACGGTGCAGTTCCGGATCCTCGACCGGGCGCAGCGCCTCGATGATCTGTTGCTCGGTCACGGGGGCGGCCATGGGATCCATTGTGGCGACGGGC
>JBGTEH010000376.1:0-16571 GCA_041747915.1 Ilumatobacteraceae bacterium | reverse complement strand
CGCGCACCAGGCTCGGCGGCGACCATCCGGCGTCGGCCGGGTTGAGATCGACTCCCGGTGCGACCACCTCGTCGATGGCGTCGAGTACGTCCGAATCGAGGACCACATCGGCAGCACTCAGCAGGTCGTCGAGCTGCTCGTTCGTACGGGGCCCGATCAGTGCAGAAGTGACACCGGGGTGCTCCACGGTCCACGCGAGGGCGAGTTGCGTCAGCGTGAGCCCCGCCTCCGAGGCGATCGAGCCGAGCTGCTCGACGGCGTCGTACTTCGAGGCGTTGTCGGAATCGAAGTGGTCGGGGTTGGTCGCCGCACGCGAGCCTGCGGGTGCAGGTTGTGAGCGTCGGTACTTACCGGTGAGCCAGCCGCCGGCGAGCGGACTCCACACGATGACGCCCATGGCGTGACGGCGACATGTCGGCAGCACGTCGGCCTCGATGCCCCGACACATGATCGAGTACGGCGGCTGCTCGGTGTGCGGCCCGGCGACGTGTCGACGCGCGGCGCTCCAGCAGGTCTCGACGATGTCGGCCGCCGGGAACGTCGAGGTCCCCCAGGCGAGGATCTTGCCGGTACGCACGAGATCGGTGAGCGCGTCGACGGTTTCGGAGATGTCGGTGGACGGATCGGGCCGATGGATCTGGTACAGATCGATGCGGTCGGTCTGCAGGCGTCGCAGGCTGTCATCGACCGCCTGCACGATCCAACGCCGCGAGTTGCCTCGGTGGTTCACATCGTCACTCATAGCGTTGTGGAACTTGGTCGCCAACACCACCTCGTCACGCCGCCCCGTGAGCGCTTTGCCGACGATCTCCTCGCTCTCGCCGAAGGCGTAGACGTCGGCTGTGTCGATCAGGTTGATTCCCGCATCGAGCGCGCGGCCGATCAGCCGGACGCAGTCGTCGTGATCTGTGTTGCCCCACGCGCCGAGCACCATCGTGCCGAGACCGAAGCGTGAGACCTGCACACCGGTTCTTCCGAGCGTTCGAAGCTCCATGTAGTCCTTTCAGTTCTCCGCACTATCGAGCGTCGACGTACGGCCACAGATGGGGGACGGTGATCCCGGCTCGCTCGAGCAGCGATCGCTGATGGTCGGCCGCAGCCTCGGCGAGAGCGTCGGTGTCGATGGACGTGACGACGCCATCGGCGACGACGCGACGCCCCGCCACGAACACGTCGCGCACGCTGCGACCATCGGTGCCCCACACGAGTTGCAGGCCGACGTCGCCGCGTGGCGTCCAGCCCGGCGTGTCGGTTCGATGGACGACGAGATCGGCCTGCTTGCCGACCTCGATCGATCCGATCCGATCGCCGAGTCCGATGGCCTCGGCTCCGGCGATCGTGGCCAACTCGAACACCTGGTGAGCGCCGAACAAGGTCGGTTCGATGCGGGCATCCCTGGCGATTCCCGACGCCAGCGCTGCGGTGCGAAGGATGTCGACGGAGTCACCGGCGTTCGATGCATCGCACCCCAGGGCGACTCGACCGCCCCGCTCGACGATCTCGGCGTGGCGACCATGCCCGCACACACCCTGGCCGAGGCGAAGGTACGCCCATGGACAATAGGCAATGGCCGTCTCGGTCGAGAGCACGAGGTCGACCTCGGCGTCGTCGAGCCACACCCCATGGCCGATCAGCAGATGTCGCCCGAGGACACCGAGGTCGGCGAGGTGCTCGACCGGACGACGGCTCGTTCGCTCCAGGTACCGCTCGGGGTCCGACGACGTCGGCGACAGATGCATCGTCATGCCCGTGCCGAGTTCGCGGGCGAGATCGGCCGCTCCCACGAGCAGTTCGTCCGACGCCAGGTCGTGGCCGACCAGGGTGACCCAGCCCTCGACCAGGCCCCCGCTCGGGTAGGCATCGACCACCGCTCGCTGGCGGTCGAGAACCTCCCCGGTCGGCGCCGTGAACGGGCCCTCCTCGATGTCCCATCCCCACACGCCGAGCGTCGCTCGAAGACCCACGTTGCGAAGCGCTGCGGCCACGCGGTCGGCGTGAGCGACGGTTCCGGCCTCGACGACGGTGGTGACACCGTTGGTCAGCGCCTCGACGGCCGACAGCGAGGCTGCGACCTCGTCGTCGAGCGGCTCGTGTGCACCGTGCAGCGGAACCGACCACTCGAAGATCGACGCACCAGGCGGCAGGAGGTCCGGAATGCAGCTCCGCACGAGCGGGTCGCCTGTGAGGTGCTGGTGAGCGTCGATCATCCCGGGCGTCACGACGCAGCCGGAGGCATCGACAACGGTTGCGTTCGGGAACTCGGCGCGCAGATCGGCCGACGAACCGACCGCCACGATGAGCGAGCCGTCGACGACGATCGACCCGCCCACGAGGACCTCGCGTCGCTCGTTCATGGTGACGACATCGCCACCCGCGATCAGCTGCACCATGTCAGCCGCGTCGCGCTGACCGGGAGAACACTTCGCGCACCATCGGCTCGAAGTGCTCCAGCGGCTCGCTGTCGTAGCTCGGGTCGAATGCGGTCTGGTCCCACACGTCGGCGAACCGCTCGGCGATGTCGTAGTGCTCGTGGCCCACGTGGCGACGGCGGAGTTCGGGATCCATCCCGATGCGTGCGTAGTAGTGGCGCCCCTGGAAGTCCTGGTGGTACTTGACCACCCAGTAGGCCTGATCGCTCACCCACGGCCGCAGCATCTCGGCTGCGATCGCCGGGTGATTCATGTTCGAGAACGTCTTGCCGATGTCGTGGCACAGCGACGCGACGACCATGTCGAGGTCGGCCCCGTCGCGTTCGGCGCGCGTCGCGGTCTGGAGGCAATGGTCGAGCTGACTGACCGCGAAGCCCTGGTGCAGATCACCCATCGACCGCAGCATGTCGAGGACGCGATCGGGGACGAGGCGGAGGTCGTCGTCGAGGTACCCCTCGACGTAGCCCATGTACTCGGTGGAGAACTCGGCCATGCTGGCGCCGATCTCACCGTCGAAGCCCGCCGCTCCCGGTTCGGCCACGCGGGCTCGGGCCTGTGCGATCGGGTTGTCGTCGTGATCGATGTCGGTGCTCATGTGGATGTCCTCATCTCTCGGAAATGTGGGTGATGGTTGTCAGCGGTCGCCGACGAAGCGGTCTGGGATGCCGGTCGTGGTGCCGGAGACCCGTGCGCCGGGAAGTTCGTAGGGGTGGGCGGCGGCGGCAACTTCGTCGAGGGCGACGCCGAGCCCGGGTGCGGTCGGGATCGCCAGTGTTCCGTCCTCGATGGCGTCGAGGCCGAGCGCCGCGCCGGTACCGAGGGTCTCCCACACATCGAGCAGGCTCGGCGGGTACTCGATCATGCGAATGGCAGGCACGGTGGCGGCGAGGTGCAGGTTGGCGGCCAGAGCGATCGGGCCGGCGCACACATGCGGTACGACACGTACGCCGAATGCTGCTGCTGCTTCGGCCATGCGACGAGCTTCGCTGATCCCGCCGGAGATCGCTGCGTCGGGTTGCAGCACGTCGAGTTGGCGGCGGCGCATCGCGTCGATCGCGTCGTGGAGTCCGTAGAGATGTTCGCCGTAGGCGACGGGCACCGGCGAATGCGTCACCAGCGCCTCGATCGCCGCCCGCTCGCCCTGCGGGATCGGCTCCTCGATCCAGGCGATGTCGTGTCGGGCGAGTTCGTCGGCGAGACGGCGGGCGGTCGGCAACGTGTAGGTCTCGCTGGCGTCGACCATCATCTCGATTCCCGGCCCGAGGAGTTCGCGGAGCTCGGCGATGGTGGCGACGTCGGCCTGCCAGTCGGGTCCGGTGCGCACTTTCACCATGCGCACCCCACGCGCCAGCAGGGGCGACAGGAGATCTGCGTGGTACTGCGCCGAGCCCTCTTCCAAGAACGCCGACGACGCGTAGACCTCCACCCGATCACGCAGGCGTCCGATCACCGAACTCACGGACCGCCCGCATGCGCGCCCGACGAGGTCCCACATCGCGATCTCGACGGCCGAGCGAGCCTGGGCACCCACCCACTGCTCGCCCAACCGACGCCGCGTGAACAGCCGCAAGCGTTCGGCGAGCGGATCGACAGCGACCAGTTCCTCTCCAACCAGCAGCGGTGCGAACACGTCGTTCACCGCCGCCGCAATCACGGTGGCGTACGAGCACCCGTAGCTGTCGCAGGCTTCTCCCCAACCGACGGTTCCATCGTCGGCAGTGATCTTGACGAACAGGAACGACATCCGCTCCCTGTCGGTCCCGAACGTGGACGCAATGGTCTCGACGTCGACGATCTTCACGACAAGGAGCCCATCTACTTCAAGCCTCGGATGAACGGCTGCGCCAGCGCGTGCGGCGGACGGACCCGGGTGGCGAACACCGACATGGCGACGATCGTGACGATGAACGGCAACGATGCGAGGAGATCTCCGTTGACGTCGTAGCCGAGCGCCGGGAGCGACAGCCGGAACGACAACACAGCGCCGAACAGGATGCAGCCACCGATGGTGCCCCTGAGCGTCCAACCACCGAAGATCACGGCGATGAGGGCGATGAACCCGCGGCCGCCGACGATCGAGTCCTCGAACTGGCCGACCGCGGCCAGCACAAGGTATGTCCCGCCGATACCAGCCGTGAGTCCCACGACGTAGATGCTCTGACGGCGACGCTTGTTGACGTCGATGCCCGATACGTCGGCGGATTGTGGATTCTCCCCGACAGATCGCACCTCGAGACCCCACCGGGTCCGGTACACGATCCACCAGCACAGCGGCACGACTGGATAGATGAGGTAGAAGAGCCACGATCGATCGAACATCGCCGTCCCGACCAGCGGAATGTCCGACAGAAGCGGGACCGCATAAGTCGCCGACTTCTGCGTCACAGGATCGAGTTCCGATGCGAGGAAGCTGGCGAGGCCGAGCACGAGGATGTTGAGCGTCAGACCCACCACGAACTGGTTGGCGACGAGGCGGTGACTCATCTGCGCCTGCACGAGCGCCACGGACAGACCGGCAGCCATCCCGCAGAACAGCGCGATGACCTCGCTGCCCGACCGATCCATTCCCATTGCGGCCGCGAACGCGCCAGCGAGGAACATCGCTTCGATGGAGATGTTGAGGGTGCCCGAGCGTTCCGCCACCCATTCACCCGTCGCTCCGAATGCCAGGAACACGGCGAACGTCAGCGCATTGATGTACGCCGCCTCGGAGGTGAACACGTCGACGAAGGCGGTGAGGGCCGAGGCGATCATGTGCGGTCCTCCCGAGTCGCCGCCGCCCGTCGCCGCTGACGCATGAAAATCAGTGCCGGGGGGATCAACAGTGCCAGGACGAGCAGGCCTTGCACGACGTCGGTGATCCTGCGCTCGACGCCTGTCGCCGCGAGGAAGCCGGAACCGGTACGCAGGGCCGCGAACACGAATGCGACCACGACTGCGGCCGACACACGTTGGCGAGCCACGAGCGCCACCAGCAGACCGGTCCATCCGATCTCAGCCGGGAATCCCGGCACGAGTGTGTAGTTGCCGAAGTCGCCGCCCGCGAGCATGACACCCCCGGCGAGCCCTGCGAAGGCGCCCGAGATCAGCATTGCCGCCCCGCCGTGGCGCGCCGCACCGACACCGGCACGCTGAGCGGTGCGTTGATTGTGTCCGAGCATGCGTAGCTGGAATCCCCACACCGTTCGAGCGAGCGCGAAGCCGACGATGACTGCGGCCGCAAGGGCGAGGAACACCGACGTCGGGAACTCGTTGCCGAACAACCTCACGAGTGGGATGCGCGTGTCAATCGGCAGTTGTTCGCTGATCTGCTGTCGGTTGGAGCGACCCTCCGACGGCGCCAGGAGCAGCCACTGGTTCTTCAAGCCGTAGCCGGCGAGTTGGGTGGCGACGGTCACCAGCAGCAGGGTGGTGAGAACCTCGGGAACGTTGCGTCGGTATTTGAGGACGGCTGCGATGCCCGCCCACAGCGCACCGCCGACGGCACTCGCAATCAGCAGCGCGACCAAGATGAGCGGGCCCGAGCCCCCGGCCTTCGTGCCGACGTAGGCGGCGAAGGCCGAGCCGATGAAGAGCTGGCCTTCCTGGCCGATGTTCACGAGGCCGGCTCTCGACGACACGATCGCACCGAGTGCGACGATCAAGAGCGGCGCAGCGACGCCCAACGTGTCGCCGAGTCGACCGGGACCGCGAAGGCTGCCGTCGAGCAACGCCGAGAAGACAGCGCCGGCATCGCCGCCCGTTGCGACGATGAGGATCGCCGAGATGGCGAGCGCAGCGCCGATGCACAACACGTAGAGCCCGACCGTCTCGCCGATCGTCTGGAAGCGCGCTCGGCGACCCGCTCGCGTCTCACCCTGATGACCCGCGGCGTGCGTTGGAGGCTCGCCCATGTCGGGACTCGATGCAGCGTTGCGATCGATGTCGGTGGAATCGAATCCGGTCGTCATGCCGCGTGGCCACCCATCAGCAGCCCGATTCGGCCGAGGTCGGCATCGCTGCGGTCCATCTCACCGATGATCCGGCCCCGCGAGATCACGATGATGCGATGAGCGAGATCGAGGATTTCCTCGATCTCGCTGGAGATCAGGAGCACCCCGACGCCGGACTCGGCAGTTCGTCGCAGGCAACCCGTCATGTACTCGATCGCGCCGACATCGAGGCCGTGAGTCGGTTGCGCCGCGATCAATACGGCAGGGCGTCGCGACAGTTCGCGAGCGAGCACGACGCGCTGCTGGTTCCCGCCCGACAATGAGAACAGGGGCGCATCGGGGCCACTACAAGAGATGTCGAACTCCTCGATCAACGTCTCGGCGCGAGCTCGCAGGCGTCGGCGGTCGATCACCCCGGCTCGTGCGTCGCCGGCAATGTCGACGAGCGCAAGGTTCTCCGCCACCGACATCTCCAACACCACCCCCGAGTCGTGGCGGTCCTCAGGCACCACGCCGATGCCCGCAGAAGCCATTGCTCCTGCGCGTGCGGTGGGTACGCCGACACCAGCGACGCGCACCTCGCCCGAGTCCAGCGCGAGCAGGCTCGACAACACGTCGGCGAGGGCTCGTTGACCGTTCCCCTCGACGCCCGCGACGCCGACGATCTCGCCGGCTCGCACGGTGAGGCTGAGGTCGTCGAGGAGGACTCGCCCGTCTCTCGTGCGCACGTTCAGACGGTCCGCCTCGAGCACGACGGGGGCCGACGGGACTGGAGGCGCCGGAACGTCGGTGCCCTCGAGAGAAGCGTCGGCGACACCGAGCCCGACCCGCTCCGAACGCAGCGATACGGCCCGACCGACCATGGCTTCGGCGAGTGTCGCCGCATCGACGTCGGCGGTGACCACGTGGTCGACCACACGGCCGTGACGCATGATCGTCACCTCGTCGGTCGCCTGGAGGATCTCGTCGAGCTTGTGGCTGACCAGCGCCACGGCGCGACCCTCTGCCACGACGACGTGGCGCAGCGTCTCGAACAGTCGCTCGCTCTCGGCCGGCGTCAGCACCGACGTCGGCTCGTCGAAGATCAGAACTGACGGGTCGCGACGCAGGCACTTGATGATCTCGACGCGCTGGCGGACGCCCACCGGAAGGTCGGCGACGATCGCGTCGGGGTCGACATCGAGGCCATAGCGCTCCGAAATCTCCGCCACCCGATCGCGTACCTCCGCAGGGCGCAGGCGTCCCTCGTCGCCGAGGGCCACGTTCTCCCACACACGAAGCGGCTCGACGAGGCTGAAGTGTTGATGGACCATTCCGATCCCGTGCGCCGCCGCCACCGTCGGATCGAGCAGCCTGGTCTGTGCTCCGTCGATGCTGATCGTTCCGGAGTCTGGAGTCACCAAACCGATGATGACCTTCATCAGCGTGGACTTGCCGGCGCCGTTCTCACCCAGCAGGCCGTGAACCCGACCGCGCTGAAGGACGAGATCGACGTGGTCGCACGCGGTCACCGAGCCGTAGCGCTTCGTGACCTGGTCGAGGCTGATCGCAGCCCCACCGGCGGGGGCCGGGCTCGAATGCCCGGCCCCCGATTTGGCGGTGGTCAGTTCGTCGGGTGCGTCACCCGCCACCGAATGCCTCTGCTGCGATCTCACCGAACTGCGCATCGAGGTCGCCACTGGCGACCAGTGCATATGCCTCGTCCATCGCCGCCTGCTGTTCGGGAGTTGCCTCGCAGATGACCGCACCGGCAACGTCGGGATCCTCCCCCGGCGAGTACACGATGATGTCGCCCTCGGTGGCGGTTCCGGCGAGGATCTGGGGGAAGATCTCACGCACGTAGTCGCCGCCGTCGAAACGGACCGCGATGTCCCACGTGAGGTCGCCCTCGCGGGTGCAGACATCCGAGGCGCCGGCACTCAACACGATCTGGCCACCGGCGTTGGCGAGTTGCACGACAGGCTCATGGGCCCCACCGAGATATGGGTAGATCGCGTCGGCGCCTTCTGCGACGGCGGTCTCGTAGGCAGCGGACGCGTTCTGGATGTTGTCGAAGTCGAACGGGAAGTCGCCCGATGGCACATACGTGAACGTCAACGCTGGATCGACGCTCTTCAAGCCGAGTTCGAAGGCGAGGCGATGCTGAATCTCGAATCCGAGGTCGCAGCAACCGATCATCGTGACGGAGTCGCCGCCGCTGTCGACGAGAGCATTACCTGTCGCAACTCCGGCGGTGTATGCAATCCCGGCGCCATTGTCCTGGCTCTGGAGATAGAACTCACTCTCGGGGAATCCTGCGCCGCAGTTGCAGTACCAGAAGATGTCCGAGTACTGCTCGGCGAGGTCGGGCATCGGCTCGGCGATCTCGCTGGCACCGACGATCAGGATGTCGACCGGTTGCTGCGCGAGGTTCTCGAGCTCGGTTGCCGCGTCGGCCGCCTGGATGTTGTCGACGACGATCACTTCGCCGAATCCGTTCTCCTCGGAGAAGCTCTCCGCAGCATCGACGACTGCCTGGTAGTAGGCGCCATCGTCGCGTGGCCCAGCAGCGGCGATGCCGATGCGGACCTCGCCGTCGCCGTTGGTGTCGAATGCGGCGACATCGCCACTCGGCGCTTGGTCGGTCGTGTCCGGCGCATCGGTCGTGGCGGGCGCGTCGGTGGTCTCGACGGCTTCCGTCGTGTCGGCAGCGTCGGTGGTTACGACGGCGTCAGTTGGTTCTGCGCTGTCGCTGGACGAGTCGTCGCTGCCGCACGCGGCGAGCACGAGCCCTGCCACTGCAATGGCTGCGAACGAGCGTCGCAGCCCCTTTCTCTGATTCCCCGATTGCATCACTGCTTTCCCTCCCATGGGTTTGATGGCCTGATGGTCAGACCATGTTCGTGATCGTACTCACGGTTGATTTCCGCGTTGTTACGACATCATGTTCACGGATCGACGATGTCGTCGACCCCGTGCGCTCGCTGGTATCGCTGCACCAGCCAACGGTTGAAACGAACGTGGCTCTCCTCCTGCCACGAGTACCGACCCCGGGGCGCGAACCGCGAGCGCAGCCCGCGTTGCACCTTCGTGGTTGCGTCCTGATCCTGTTCGACGAAGACCTGCACACCGACATCGACGAGCTTGAGTTTGTGGTCGAACAGCGGGTCGTCGAGCGCCGACGCGTGGAAGATGTAGCCGATCTCGACGTCGATGGTCTGCGGGCCGGTCGGGCGCACGAGGAAGAAGAAGCACTGGTCTGGGGCGCTGCCCAGACACAGCGTCGGCGGAATGAGAGCGAAGGTCGAGCGGGTCCGCTCGGCATCGGTGAGCTTCGGGAACACCGGCATGATGGCGTGGTGTGTGGCGTTGAAACCGCCGTCGATGTGCGTGTATCCACCTGCGCGGAAGATGACGTTCGAGTCGTCGTGCCACTCCACAGGGAACTCGCTCAGGTTGCTCGGACAGAAGTCCTGGACGTACTGGTGGAGCCGATTGGCGTGATAGCCGTCGTTGAAGTTCTCGAACATCACCTTCCAGTTCCACGGAAGGTTCTCGAGGGTGAAGGTTCCGGGGCACACGGCGTCGGCGAGGTCGTAGTTGGCGATGAACGGCTCGTAGTCGGCCAATGTCGGCGCCAGCGGCGCAGCTTGGGAATCGAGGTTCACGAAGACGAAGCCCTGCCACAGTTCGACGGCGATCGGGGGGAGCCCGTAGTCGGCTTTGTCGAAGTCGGCGGTGCGTTCCATCGCCGGCGCGCCGAGTAGGCGGCCGTCGAGCGCGTAGTTCCAGTGGTGGTACGGGCACTTGAACGTCGATGAGTTGCCGGACCCATCGCAGACCTGCATCGCGCGGTGTTGGCACACCGCCGACATCGCACGGATCTCGCCCGACTTGTCGCGAACGACGATGATCGGTTCGTCGCAGATCGTCACGGTGAACCAGTCGCCAGGCTCCGGTATGCGTTCGGCGCGTCCGGCGCACAGCCATTCGCGCGCGTAGAGCGCGTCGCGTTCGAACGCGAACACCTCCGGCGAGGTGTACACCTCGGACGGCATGGTGACCGCATCGGTGACGTCGCCGACCGACTCACGGAGTTGTGCGAGCAGTTCCGGGGCGATGCTCCCGGCGTCGTCGAGTGCCGTCACGAGGTGACCTCCATACAGGCTGTGGGTGGCGCGGTTGCGGGGGTGAGCAAGGTGGTCGGAGTATCGCTCGTTCTCGCGGCCTCGGCGAGCATGAATTTGCGAACCTTGCCGACGCTCGTGCGCGGCAGGTCGTCGACGATGATGTAGCGGTGCGGGCGTTTCGCCTTGCCGAGGCGTTCGTCGACCCACCCACGCAACGACTCGATCAGCTCGTCGTCGCATGCGAGCTCGTCGCGACCTGCGGCTGGCACCACGAACGCCACGGGCACCTCGTCGCGGATCTCGTCGGGGGCGCCGACCACGACTACGTCGAGAACGCCCGGATGGGCCCCGACGACGGCCTCGACCTCGACGACCGACACGTTCTCGCCGGCCACCTTCAGTACGTCGGCGCGACGACCGTCGAAGTGATGGCGGCCGTCGGCGTTGCGCCACGCCCGGTCGCCGGTCAGAAACCACTCATCGACGAACGACGCAGCGGTGGTGATGGGGTCGTCGAGGTACTCGGCGAACAGTTCGACACCACGCCGGCCGCTCACGACGACTTCACCGATCGTGTCCGTCGGGCAGGGCCGTCCGTCGGCGTCGTGGACCTCGACCAGACAGCCAGGCGTCACGAATCCCATGGTGTCACAGCGGGGATCGCGTCGTTCGTCGGTCAGGACAGCGGGAATCGTCTCGGTCATCCCGTACAGCTGCCGAGGTCGGCAGCCGAACCAGTCCGCCAGTGTCTCGTACTGGTCAGCGGCCAGGTTCTGGGCGAACCAACAGTGTCGGAGCTGCAGCGGGTCCAGACCCGATTCCAGCGGTCCGCCTCGAGCGAGGATCATCCGCATCGGCCCGGCGAAGAGGCTGGCATGGGTCGCCCCGTGACGCGACGCCTGGGCGACGAAGCCGCTGGCCGAGAACGTGTGCATCAGCGCCACCGACGCCCCGACGGCGACTGCGGATGCGAACGAGTAGTACTGCGCGTTGGCGTGGAAGAGCGGAAGGACCACGAGGTGACGGTCGGTCGCTTCGAGATCGGCAGCGGCGGCCATCGTGGTACCGGCGAAGGAATAGTTGGCCTGCGTGATCACCACACCCTTGGGGCGCCCCGTCGTTCCGCTGGTGAACAACACCGCAGCGCGCGCGGTGGGCTCGATGTCGGGCCACGAGATCGACATGGGGTTGGTCGAGGTGGCGACGACGCCCGGCGAGGCCTCATCGACTTCGATGACGTGGAGGTCGAGTTCGTCAACCGCCTCGACGGCCGTGCGATACACCGACGCACGCGAGGTGGCGCACAACCCGACCGATGGCCACGTCCTGATGAGATGCTCGGCAAGTTCGGAGGCTGTCGCCATCGGATCGGACGGAACGATGTACGAGCCGAGTCGAAGCGCTGCGAGCCAGACGGCGACGAACGACGGGGTGTTCGTCAATGCGAGGTGCACACCGCGATCGGGGCCGACTCCATGAACGAGCAGGTCGCATGCGACTCGGGTCACTTCGACGTCGAACTCTGCGTAGGTCCAGTCGGTGATCGTGGCGTCCGGCGCCTCGAAGGTGAGGAAGGGGCGCGTCGCTCGACTCGCCACGTTGCGAGTCCACATCTCGCTGAACGTCCGGAGGTGCTGTTCGACCATCAGGTCTCCGACTCACCGGCCGTGCCGTACCCGCCACCGCCAGGAAGATCGAGGCGTACCACGTCGCCGGGCTGGAGGCTGATGCGGGCCTGCGTCGTGACGGCCTGGCCGTTGACGCTGAATGCCCCGGTCGCGCCCGGTGCCCCTCCGAAGATTCCCTGCGGTGCCTCGCTGAGGCGACTCGTGACCGCGTTCAACTGCCACTCGCGAGTGGTGTCGACCTCGAACTCGATCGTCTGGCCGAGCCCACCTGTCTGGGCCCCGTCGCCACCGGAACCGCGCCGGAGCGCCTTTTTCGTGAACATGATTGGCGCCGACGCTTCCACCACTTCGATCGGAACGGCGGCCACTCCGGTCGGGTACGAGCACGCATCGAGGCCGGGCTTCGTCGAACGCGCACCGACCCCACCTGCGTACGTGAACATCGCTGTGATGAACGGGCTCCCGTCGTCGTGGTTTCCGCTGACCTGCATCGTCCACACGGCGCCCGAGCCCTCGGCCATTGCAGCGAGGGGCCGAACCTGCGCCAGCGCCTTGAGCAACGCGTTCGGCAGGAACATGCCGACGACGTGACGCGCTGTGCATGGTTGAGGCGACACGGCGTTGAGGATCGACCCGACAGGGGCGATCATCTCGATCGGGGCAAGGCTCCCATGGTTGTTCGGAATCTCGGGGCTGAGCACCGAACGCACCACGAAGGTCGTGTACGCATGGGTGTAATTCTCGACGACGTTGATCCCCCATCGGCTGGCCTCGGCCGACCCGGTGTAGTCGACGGTGATCGTGCCAGTCTCGGCGTCGACGATCAGCGCACAGCGAATCTCGATTTCGCTTCCGTCGGCGAGGTCGAGCAGTGCCGACGATTCGTACCGTCCGCTGTCGAGTTCTCGAATGCCGGCGCGTGTGGCGGCCTCGGACCGCTCGATGATCTCGTCGGCGAGCGCCTCGATGTCGTCGAAACCGTGGCGCTCACACAAAGACAGCAACCGTTGCGAACCGACCTCGCCCGAGGCCATCTGCGCGTGGAGGTCACCGGCCATGTGGTCGGGCTGGCGCACGTTCGAGAGGATGAACTTCCAGATGTCGTCGTTTCGCTCGCCGCCACGCATGAGCTTGACGATCGGAATCCAGAGACCTTCCTCGAAGACGTCGCGACCTCCCGCACCGATGCCGTAGCCACCGACGTCGGTGTGGTGGATGGTCGATCCGAACAGCGCGATGAGCTGCCCGTCCTTCCAGGTCGGCACGAGCACCGTGACGTCGAGGAGTTGGCCCGCCGTCTTGTACGGATCGTTGGTGATGATCACATCGCCGGGAACGAGTGAGTCGATCGGGTACTCCGCGAGGATGTTGACGACAGCCTTGGCGAGGCTGTTGATGTGGCCGGGGGTACCCGTCACAGCCTGGGCCACCATGCGCCCGCGGCGATCGAAGACCGCATTCGCAAGATCGCCCGCCTCACGCACGATCGGGCTGAACGCCGAGCGCTGCAGGGCGCGAGCCTGCTCGTTGACGGTGGCGATCAGGCTCTGCCAGCAGATCTCGAGTTCGATCGGATCGAACGCGCTCGTCGCCGGTTGGAACGCAGCAGGATCGGCGATGGTGTCGGTCACGGGGTTGCTCCGTTCGTCTGGCGGTCGTCGCGGGTGGCGATCAGGCTCCCGTCGGTGCCGACCTCGACGCTCCAGCCTGGCCGGATCACCGCAGTGGTTTCGCGTTCCTCGACGATTGCCGGCCCGGCGAATCGATCACCGGCGCCGAGTTCGACACGCTTGTACACAGGGGTCTCGACAGGATCTTGCGCCCGTCCGAACACGACAGGGCGCGTGCCGCCGGGCACAGCACCATGTCCAGCAGCCACCGGGTCGGGTTCGACGGGATCGGCCTCGGCCGAGACCGCAAGGCGCCAGGTGACGACCTCGATGGCCACGTCAGGAATGGTGAGGCCGTAGATCCGCCGGTACTCGGCCTCGAATCCGGCGAGCACGTCGTCATCGTCGAGGGTCCACGCCGTCCCCTCGCCGACCCAGATCGTGACTTCGTTGCCCTGACCGGCATAGCGGACGTCGAGCCCGTAGCGGAATCGAACCGCCGATTCTGAGGTGCCGGCCGCCGCAAGGACTCGCCGGCCCTCGGCGCGTAGCTCGTCGAGGAGTCGGTCACGCTCGCCCGGATCGATGAGGTCGAGTCGGCGTGGCATCGAACGTGCGAGGTCGATCCGCACGGGCGACACGAGGGTGCCGAACGCCGACAGAACACTGGCGTTGACCGGGAAGATCACCCGGCTCGAGTCGAGCAGTTCGGCAACTCCGCACGCGTGGACCGGCCCGGCACCGCCGAAGGCCAGAAGCGACACGCCGCGTAGATCGACGCCCTGCTCGACGGCGTGCATCCGGGCGGCCGCCGCCATGTTCTCGTTGACGATCTCGTGGATTCCCGCTGCGACTTGCACTGCGTCGAGGTCGAGACGCGAGCCGACGCCCGCCGCGGCCGAATGTGCGGCCGCCAAGTCGAGCGGCATGTCGCCACCGAGGAACGAATCGGGATCGAGAAGGCCCAGCACGAGGTCGGCGTCGGTGACCGCGGGTTCGGTGCCGCCGCGACCGTACGACGCGGGCCCGGGCTCGGCACCCGCTGACTCGGGACCGACCTTCAACAGGCCGAACTGGTCAGTGCGGGCCAGCGAGCCGCCTCCGGCTCCGATCTCGACGAGATCGACCGATGGCACCGAGCAGGGGAAACCCGAGCCCTTCTTGAACCGGTACGCCCGAGCGACCTCGAACACGTTGGTGAGTTCGGGTTCGCCCTGGTCGATGAGGCACGCCTTCGCCGTGGTGCCTCCCATGTCGAAGCACAGCAAGCGCTCCTCGCCGAGGCGACGGGCGAACCAGCTCCCGGCAAGCGCTCCTGCTGCGGGCCCACTCTCGACCAGGCGGATCGGGATCCGCGCCGCATCGTCGGCCGACACGACGCCGCCGTTCGACAGCATCATCAGCACGGAGCCACCGAACCCCTCGCCCGACAGCCACTTCTGCAGCTCGTCGAGATACGGGCCGATGACCGGCATGGTCGCAGCGTTGCAGGCCGTCGTCACCATGCGCGGATATTCGCGAATCTGCGGTGAGACCTCCGACGAGATGCACACCGGCACGCCGAGTTCGCGACGAAGGTGGTCGGCAATGATCACCTCGTTGGCACCGTTGACGTAGGAATTGAGCAGACACACACCAACGGACTCGACCTGCATCGCTCGCAGTTCGGCCGCCATCGCGTCGAGATCTCGCTCTGTCGGGCCGACGACGATCGCTCCCGTCGCGGCGACGCGCTCGGTGATCTCCACGGTGCGATCGCGTGGGATCGGCGGGGCCGGGAACTCGATCTGCAGGTCGTACATGTCGTAGCGATGCTCGTCACGGATCAACAGCGTGTCGCCGAAGCCGGCAGTCGTCACCAGACCCGCACGTCCGGTCTTGCCCTCGATCAACGCGTTCGTGATCAGCGTCGTCGCGTGCACGATCGGTGCGGTGACGTCCGCCGGCCGCACGCCGGCGCGTGCCAGCAGGCTTCCCACTCCGGCGCGGACGCCGTCGAGCGGGTTCGACGGTGTCGTGAGGGTCTTGTCGACGACCACGTCGCCCGATGCTGCGTCGAGGAGCACGACATCGGTGAACGTCCCGCCGATGTCGACCGCCAGACGCCAATCTGCCGTCACGACGTCGGTGCCGATCCGTTGACGTGCACCGATTCGACGGCGACGAGGTCGGGACGCGGCGGCGAGAAGATGTCGAGGATCCAGCACTCGTCGAGGTCGTCGTCGCCGATGAAGATCGAGTCGCCGTGCCAGATGTTGGTCGGCGCGAGATAGGCGTCGCCGGCACTGAGAACGGTGCGACGTTCGTCGGCGGCGTCGCCGATGCGGAAGTCGAGAGCGCCGCGGATGACGATGCCGAGCTGCTCGTTCTCGTCGTGGCTGTGCAGGAACGATCCCGTTGCACCGCCCGCGATCCGCCAGAAGCAGAGCTGCAGCTTTTCGCCGGTGATCACGCGTCGGCGAAAGCCCGGGCGGTCGGTCTCGACGAAGGCGTCGTCGGCGAGGAAGTAGCAGTAGTTGTGCTCGGCGAGTTGCCCGATCCCCCCGGGGCTGCGCCCATTGGCAGGGGCCGTCGGCGTGAGCTCGCCATGCAGTGGCGCACGAACGAGCCGAGTCGTCGATTCGCGTGCGCCGCCGAAGCGGGCGGTGTCGCCGGCGAGGTCGAGCGGGCGCACGATGGCCTGATCCGCCTCATCGCCCCAGTCGTCGGCCGGCACGAGCCACATGACCTCGAACTCGATGCCGTCGGGGTCCTTGGCGTACAGACTCTTGTTCACGCCGTGATCCGACGACCCGTGAAGCGCTCCGGCTGCGGCGAGTCGGCGGCGGTGCGCCTCGAGGTCGTCGAGGGTGGGGACCTCCCA
>JBGTEH010000375.1:0-9250 GCA_041747915.1 Ilumatobacteraceae bacterium | reverse complement strand
CAACGCGCGGGTGAAGTGCGAGCATGAGGGTGACCTCCACTGGGTCGAGTCGGATATGGATCGCACCCTGAATGAAAACAGGGCCAACCCACCGACCCGTGGATGGTCAACTACCTCGCCCTATTGGCGCTCGCTCTAAGTTCAACCGTCACGGCGACGGCATCGCCGCATAACCAACCGTCCGTCGAACCGGGGCAACCTCATTCACCGGCATAACCACCCAAGCAGCGCACCCGATATTCCCGTCGTTGTGCCGGTGGGCCGTCGAGACGGAGGGAGCGTAGATCGGCAGCTCGGCTCGCTCTCATACCAGCCGTTCCTGACACGTTCAGCAGGAACCGGCAGACTGTGAAACCGTGAGAACCATCCTCACCATCGTCATCGCCGCGATCGCCGGTCTCGTCGTGCTGTGGCTGGTCCTTCTGATGTGCCTGGCGGTGCTGCGACCGGACGGAACCACATTGCGCGACACGGTGCGAATCGTGCCGGAAGTGCTCCGGCTCGTCAGCCGTCTCAGCCGTGATCCAACTTTGAGCCGCACGATTCGACTTCGATTGGTCCTGCTCCTCGGCTATCTGGCGTTCCCGATCGACCTCGTTCCCGACTTTGTGCCTGTCCTCGGCTACGCCGATGACGCGATCCTCCTCGGACTCGTGTTGCGAAGTGTGATTCGGCGCGCTGGACCCGAGACCGTGCGGCAGCAGTGGCCCGGCACCGAGGCAGGACTCAATACGTTGGCGCGCGTGTGCAGGATTCCCGACCTGCGCGACCCCCGATAGTCCCCCGCTCTGAGCTGAGTGCCCGGTGTGTGCCTGGCCGCTAGTGCGGTTAGGCGGGTCGACGATCGACCGATCGGATGTGAGGATCTTGAGCGCCTGTGTGGGGTATCGCACTGAGCGTTTCCGATCGGGTCTGGGGTCGGTGCAGTCACTGAACGCGACCGTTCCGCGTACGCTCGGCAGTGCATGTACGACCCGGTGAAGGACGGCGTTGCGAAGACCGTCGAGTCGGTGATCTACACCGAGGCACGCCCGCCGGCGGCGCTCGGGCATCTTGTGCACTGCTTCTGGGAGGTGCGGACCGAGACCGACCTCGCCGATGACTTCACGCTGCACGCCATGCCCGACGCCTGCGTCAACTTGATGTTCGACCAGCGCGACACCCGCATTGCCGGAGTGACCCAGCTCCACACCACCCACACGACCCTCGATCTCGGCCGATCGTTCCACTACGCGGGAATCCAGTTCTTTCCCGGGGTGTGGCGGGGTGACCCCGACGCATCGGTCGATCACTACATCGGTGAGCCGTACGAAGGTGACTTGCCGCTCGTTGAGGTGAGCAGGGCAGCGGCCGATTTCGACTTCGACGGCAAGGCATCGGTGTTTACCGAATTCGTCGAGACCCTTCTGGCCGCCGGCCTGGTCGTCCCGAACCCGGTGACCGCAGCCATCCTCACGAATCTCGACGAGATTCACAGCGTCGGCGACATGGCCAATGTGGCCCATTTGTCAGCCCGCCAACTCCAGCGAACGTTGAAAGCGACAACCGGCTTCTCACCGCACGATCTGTTGAAGGTGTTGCGGCTGCAACGCTCGTTCCGACAGGACTACCTGCTGTCGTTCGCCGACCAGTCCCACTTCACACACTCGTTCCGGCAGCTGACCGGCTACACACCCGGCCAGTTCGAGAAGACGTTTGATGTCTGATATCTACAATCCGTCGCCGAGCTGTTGCGCTTGAGTTGTCCGCGAAGGCAACCGGCCTTCGACCTGTTGAAAGGACAACACTCATGCGCAAGATCGGCTGGTTCGACATCTACGTCGAGGACATGGAACGGGCGCAAGCCTTCTACGAGACGGTGCTCGACACCACACTGTCACCGATGGACGACCCAAACGACCCGACGGCACAGATGCGAGCCTTCGGCGACGACTTCACCTCCCACGGCGCTGGCGGCGCTCTCGTCAAGCTCGAGTACGCGAGCCCGGGCCCGGGCGGCTCGATGGTCTACTTCTCGTGCGACGACTGCGCTGTGGAGCAGGCTCGTGTGCCTGCAGCCGGAGGCTCGATCGTGCGGCCGAAATTCTCGATCGGCGACCACGGCGACGTCTCGATCATCACCGACACCGAAGGCAACATGATCGGCCTCCATTCCACGACGGCATAGAGGCGAAACCGCAGCAATCACGGGGCCGACGGTACCGACGGGGATTGCGTCCCGGGTGGGTTGGGTCAGTCCTGAGGCGTCAGCCGCCCACGGCCGAGGCATCGAAATCACGAACCACGTGCCACCCATCTGCCCGCCGTGGATACTCGATGATGCCTCGAATAATCCCGCCACGGGCACCGAACGAGCCGCTCGGGAACTACCCAAGCCGAGTGCCCGGGAATCACGTCGGCGGGTGTCGGTCTTCCGTTGGGGAGCAGCTGCCGGGTATCTCTTGGGCGGCGTCCTGAGCGGCGGCGTCGTGCTTCAATGACGGTGTGACCAGTGCTGATTCTCCGCGCGAACTGTCGGGTGCAGCTGGTGCCGGCAGGATCGGTCGTCCGAGCAAGGCGATGGAACGGCGGTCGGAGATTGTTGATGCGTTCATCCGGTTGGTGGCCGAGCGGGGTCTGGAGGGCGTGACGCTCGATGATGTGGCGTCGGAGGCTGGCGTGCAGCGTGCTGCCGCTCGTCATTTCGTCGGTAACCGCCCTGAGTTGATCGCTGCCGCGGTCGAGGAGTTGACGCGTCGTTATCGATCGACGGTCGAAGCGGCTGTCGGGGAGGCTCCCGGTATTGAGCGTTTGATCGATGCGTTGTTTGGACGGGTGTGGGTGCTTGACCTGAGCGATGTCAGTCACGCGTTCGATGTGCTGATGCAGGAGGCGGCCAGACATGAACCCACCAGAGTGCTGGTGAAGCAGGCGTATGAGGTGCTACTCGGTGAGGTCGACCAGGCGCTCGAGCGATCGAGGCCGTCGATGAGTGCTGCTGAGCGGCGAGATGCTGCGTACGCGATTGCCTGTCTTGCCGAGCACAATGCGCTGATGCAGCAGTTGGGCTTCCCCGCTGCTCGTTCCATTGCTGCAAAGCGGTGTGCTTGGGCTCTTGTGCCGCCGGGGTGACCGTCTTCGGTCAGAGGGCGACGTCAGGGGTGCGCAGTAGGCGCTTTGCCTCTCGGATGCCGCTCTTCCAGGCGCCGTCGACGATGGCGAGTGCGTCGAGGTCGGTTGCTTCACCGGCGAACAGCACGCGGCCGTGCGGTGCGGCGAGGTTGGTGACCGAGTCGATGGTGGATGCCTCGTCGCCGTCGCGTGCGATGCGTGAGTAGCAACCTTGTGAGTAGGGGTCGTTGACCCAGTTGCTGGCTGCGGAGGCCACGGGTGCGGGCGCGGTGCCGCCGGTGATTTCGTTGACGATGGCGGCGACGCGGGCGACTCGCTCGGTCTCGGGTAGGGCGGCCAATTCGCGCGCCGGGGTGCCGGTGGTGATTGCGACGAGGACGGGTTGTTGGTACCACTCGCTCATGTCGATCAGTGACAGCCACTGACCTGTTTCGTCGTCGAGCACGATGATCGCGCCTGACTCGCTTGGTTGCCAGTACTGCTGGTCGTAGGCGAGCACGACTTTCTCGAAGACGCCGAAACCGAGCGTGTCGATCGCGGTGAGCTTCGCTGGCGGGAGTGGTGGATCGAACTCGATGGCATCGGCCTTGAGCACCCCGAGGGGTGCGGTCACGATGGCATGTGACGCTTCGAGGACTTCGGTGGCGCCATCGTGTTCGATGACGACCTCGACGCCGTCATCGTCGGATCGTACGGTTTGCGCCACGCTGGACAGTCGAATGTCGAGGTCTGTCGCCAGGGCATCCACCAGACCGCGATACCCGCCGCGGGGGAACACGTCTTGATCCTCGACGGCGACTCCGAAGAAGAACTGGTTGAACGCTGCGAGCCCGACGTCGTCGGCGTCGGCGCCGTCGAAGGACGATAGGAACCGCCCGACTGTCGCGCGTACCGCTGGGCGTTCGTTGGGCAGGATCTGCTCGATTGCGTGCGCCAGTGACAGGCTCGCGCCAGTATCGGTTGCGGCCAAGGCCTGTGCGTTGTCGATGAACGTTGCGAGCGCGGTTTCCAAGGTGGCGCCGGCAGCCTCATCGGGATACGAACTGTTCTCCCGGTCGATGACGGCGGCGCCGGCATACATGTCGGAGATCCGTGCCGGAATCACCTCGCCGCCGATCGCATCGATGTAGGGCAGTGTCGGTGCGCCGACACCGTCATGTACCCACGCTGCGCCGAGATCCACGGGGGTGCCGGCGACGTCGACGGTGTGTGTCCGCCCGCCCACCCGATCGCGGGCCTCCACGACCACTACCTCGACGCCTGCGAGTCGAAGCGCCCGCGCGGCGACGAGTCCTGAGATGCCGGCACCGACCACTACGACGCTGGTCACCTCGCCGGGTACTGCGTCGGGCAGACCCGTGGTTCCGTCGTTGACTCGCAGCACGGCTCGTGGGACGGCGGCCGCTGTCGACACGCTCGCTGACCCCGTTGGCGTTGGCGGGTTGGGTGTCGGGCTCCCGGCGATCGTCGACGACGTCGACTTGGTCATGTCCGACGCGCACGCCGCGAGGAACGCTGCGGCTCCTCCCGCGCCAGCAGCGACAAGAAACCCCCGGCGATCCATTGCATTGTTTGTCAACATGACAATAAACTAGCGTCGTCGATGATGCTCGTCAAGGCATCGCCCCTGACCCGGTCATGACGACCGATTCAGCACTCCGAGAAGGGAACTACCCATGTCCACCCCAAATCTGCACGCCGATGATGTCCGTCTCGATCCTGACGCCGCGCTCGCCCCGGATCCTGACCGGCCCGGCGAACTGGTGTCGTTGCAGTACGTCGGTGACGACGACCGGCTGGTCGCGGGGACCTGGAGTGCCGGTGCCGGAAGCGTCCACATCGAGGCCTACCCGGTCGACGAGATCTGTGTGGTGATCGAGGGCAGCATCACCGTGGACACCAGCGCGGACGGCTCTCAGACATTCCGCCCAGGCGACGCGTTCGCGATCCGGCGGGCCACGCCGCTCACATGGTCGCAGACACCAGGAAGATCTACGTCATCTTGAACAACGGCTGACACTCTGGCCAGCTCAACGAGTACCGGCGACGCCGATGCTTGCTGCGATCCGGTGTGAGCACAAAGAACCCCTGACCAATGACCTTCGTATCAACACGTGTTCGAAGGCGTCGGCGGACGCTTGCCGTCACCTACGCCCTGGTGAGTGTCGAGAACACCTTCGAGTTGCTCTACCCCTTCGCGATCGGTCTGGCAGTGAACGGACTGCTCGACGACTCCTGGGCCGGGGTCGCGGTGTTCGCCGCGATCTCGTTGTCGCACACCGCGGTGAGTTCACACGCCAGCGCTATGACAGCCGCTCGTTCGCGAAGCTCTCTGCGGAGATCGCAACAGACCTCGTTCACCAACAACGCGACGACGGCGTCGCGACTAGCGCCATCGCCGGGCGAGCCAACCTTGCAGGCGAGTACGTCGATTTCCTCGAGCGCGACATCCCGCTGGCCATCACTGCGTTCTTCGCGGTGTTCGGTTCGCTCTTGATGCTGTTCTTCTACGACCCGCTGTTGGGACTGGTCGCATCAGCAGTCGCGGTCCCTGTCGCACTGCTCAATCGTCGGCTCATGCGAAGATCCCGACGGATCTATCGCCGTCTCAACGACCAGACCGAGGTCGAAGTGGCAGTCATCGGCACGGGGACGCACGGGGAGGTGAGGCGGCACTTCGGGATCCTCGGACGTCAATGGGTCCGCCTGTCCGACGCCGAGGCCGCCAGCTGGAGCATCGTGGAAGTCCTCGCCGCCGGCCTTGCCGTCTTCGCGCTCTGGCGGACCGTCGACATCGGCGCGGAGGTCGGCACCATCTTCGCCACCATCGCCTACGTGTTGTCCTACGTCGGCGGGTTCGATCAGATCCCCGGTGTGCTGCAGCGCATGGCGAGTCTCAGCGACATCCGCCAACGCCTCGACGGACTCGACGGCACCAGCCCCGACGACCCAACACTCTCATCGGGCTCCTGAACGCCAATCGCAACAAGTAACCACGAGCGGCCGGCTGCCCACCCGAAGTCGGGCACCCCAATCGCCGAGACCAACTCAGCGACCGCCTTCGTCGCACCCTTCGTCACGCGTCATCACCAGCGGCCCCTTCGATCACGCCGTAGTCCTCGCGGAACCACAACGAATGTTGCATTCATGCTATGTAGCATTCATACTGTTGTCGATGGGTCGAAAGCCGAGATCGGACGAGCCGGTGTACAGCCGGCTCGAAGCACTGCGGGCGTCGCAGGACATGACGCGCCAGCAACTCGCCGATGCCGTCGAGGTCCACTACCAGACCATTGGCTACCTCGAGCGCGGGGAGTACAGCCCGAGCCTCGCACTGGCCTTGCGGATTGCCGACGTACTCGACACGCCGCTCGAGCAGTTGTTCTCGCTCACCCCGTTCGACGCCCAACCTCAGGAGACGTTGTGAAATCCAGTATCCGCCGCGCTCGCCAGCGTAACGAAGACGCAATTGCAGCCAATGTCGAACGATTGATGAGCGACATTCGCTTCACCAGCCTGCGCACACGACGGGCGCGAGTCGCGCTCGTCGTCATCCTGGCAGCGCTCATTGTCGCGATGGTCCCGGCGTGGGCATTGGGCGGATCGATCGTGGGCGTCGTTGCGGTCGTGGCCGCGGCGATTACCTGGTGGTTGCTTCGATTATCAGTTCGCGAGGTCGCAGATTTGCCGGACCGGTTCTTGGATGAACGTCAGCGTGCGGTTCGTAACGAGGTGTACGTCGAGGCGTACCGCTGGTTTTCCGCCGTGATGGTGGTTCTCGGGTCCGCCGGCTTGGTCGCATTCATCGCCCTCGGCCAGGACCCCGACACCTGGTCGGTCGATCTCACCTGGAACGCCTGCATGGCGATGTTCTGGACCGTGATCGGGTCTGCTCTGGGTCTCCCGTCAATGGTCCTCGCGCTGCGAGATCGAGAAGATGTGCTGCTCGCGACGGACGAGTAGCAGCTCCAAGGCCGCGATCTAGCGGGCTTGCGGGCTTGCGGTCTTGCGGGCTTGCGGGCTTGCGGGCGCCGTAGTACTGCTTGTAGCGGTCGTCGTCGATGGACAGCTGCACCCCAACGCAACGGCTTGCGCCAGGACAGGACAGAACCGTGGAAGCGAACATCGCCCCGACATGGACCGATCGATCGCCGCCCATAACCAGCGCCCGATAATCCAGTCCCGACGAATCAGCGCGCGCCGCAGTGCGGCCCTATCGAGCGCTAGATAATGACGGGCTACCCCAGGTGTCCGACATTCGCTCGTGCGGACCGGCCGATCTGAGGCACGAACGCGCGTGGAGGCTGACGATCTGACATCGGCAGGCCTGCGGGTCGTGCTCGTCAGCGGACCCTTGGAATCTGCATCAACGCAGATGCAGTACCGTTCGAATTCCGCGCTATCCCGCGTGGTCACAGTCCGGAGGGACACCCATGAAGTACATGATCGAATATTCGATTCGCACGGCCGGCCTCAGCCACGATCAGAACCTCAACAACCAAGAAGCGCTACTCAAGGCGTTCGGCACCTGGGAACCCGAGGACGGCCTCACCATCCACGCATTCGTCGCGAATCTGAACAACGGTGGCTATGTACTCGTCGAAGCTGACGATCCCAATGTCGTCCTTTCGTTCGTCTCGAAGTACTTTGCATGGAATGACGTCGACGTCATTCCAGTCGTGGATGTCGCCGATAACGTCGCCGTCACTACGAAATCACTTGCCTGGGCACGTGCCGCGTCGAGCAGCTGAGCGACTCCCCGTCAGCGGGGCAACCATCACTGTCGCCAGCCGCGCGACCGCGCACGATTCGTAAGGTTCTCGGAGTCTTGGATGGTGTCCGGTGAACGGTCCCAAGGGCCGAGCCCCATCTGAGACGAGCGTGGCGATCGGACGCTTGCCATCCCAGGGTGTTCTTCAGGGCACCCGTAACACCGGGCTCGAAGACAATGCACCACTCGACTCCGGCCCAAGCCAAGTGCCCGGGAATCACGTCGCCGATCCGGCATTCGGAGACAGTCCACGTGAACGTGCGCCACGTTCCTTCCGAACACTTTGCGTCGTTCTCGACGTATTCCGTCGCATGATTGACGTTCAGGTGAAGTCGTGCGCCGTCGCCTTTGGGTGGGTTTCGTGCGCCGAGCCTCAGGTAGCGGTTGAGTCGAGGAGTCGGCGTTGGTAGTCGTCGGCCAGTCCTTGGAGTGCGCCGGAGCAGTCGCCGGTCACGCTGGAGCCGTGCATCACGGCGAGCGTGTTCGGGTCGAGGTCGGCGAGGGTGCGGATCGTCGGTGCCGTGGTGGGGGTGAGGCAGCTCGCGCCGAAGACGTCCTCGGCCTGTGCTGCGGCGGCGAGCACGTCGTTCGAGGTCAGGGCGGGGCCTTGGCCGAGCTGGGTGAAGAGGTCACCGCACAGGAGTGTTCTGGTTGTCTCCTCGAACAGCACTCGGGCTTCCCAGCCGTGCGGTACGTGGGGTGTGTCGATGTGACGAACTCGATGTGTTCCGAGCTCGAGGACCTGGCCGTCCGCGAGGGGTACGGGCGGACGGTCGGCGAGATCGTTGAGTGACACCATGCAACCAAGTGCGCCGTGAGCGACCTCCGCGCGGGGTGCCGCGGCCCGGAACTGGTTCATGGAGCCGCATTCGTCGGCTTCGACGTGGCCGAAGGTGATCCATCGGAGTGTGTCGATCGGCACGATGGTGGCGACCGCTTCGCTGACCGAGTCGAACAGCAGTCGTTGGCCTGTGTGGAACAGCAACGGCTCGTCATCGTCGATGAGGAACTGGTTGAAGGTGAAGCCGGTCGGGCCGACGTCGGCAACGAAGGTCGACAGTCGGTAGATCCCGTCAGCAATTTCGTCGATGAGTGTGTCTGGCATGGTGGAGCTCCTTCGGTTCGGATCGCGACGTCAGAGTGGAAGCGTGTGTCGGAGAACGCCGCTCGCACTGGACCGCTCGGCGAGCGTGCGAACGAAATCGATGACGCTGATGTGGACTTCGTCGCCGCCGGTCCCTTGCACGAAGGTGCCGCCCGCTGGACCGTCGAGGACGAGGGTGAACGGCTCGCCGTGGGTGGCCGCCCATTCGGCGATGATGTCGGCGAGGATGCGTCCGTCGTGGGCGGCATCGTGGTCGGGTTCCA
>JBGTEH010000374.1:0-2671 GCA_041747915.1 Ilumatobacteraceae bacterium | reverse complement strand
ACGGCGATCGCGATCCATGGCGCGATGCCGGCGATCGTGCCGAACCAGAACGGCATCATCGTGGTGGTGGTTCGCCCGGGCGGGTTCATCCGCTCCTGCACCCACCCGAACAGGATCATCGCCACATTCGCGCCGACAACGGCGATCACCGCGGTGATGTTGGTGATGCCGCTGTAGAAGCCGATCAGCAGGATCATGATCGTGGCGCTCACCGAGTACTCGACCCAGCGGAACCGGTTGATGCCGCCGCGCAGGTCGGACTCGTAGGTGCGGCGCGCGAACGTGGCGGTCACCAAGTGGTCGATCGCGGCGAGCGCCAGGAAGAGCCCGATGGCGACGCCCACTCGCACGTCGAAGAGTGGCTCGGACTCGGGCACCCGCGTGCCCGGCGGCCCCTCGGGGAACGTCGACACCACCTGGATGACGAAGTCGCCTGACAGAACGACGATCAGCACGGCTTGTGCTGCGTGCAGGATCGTCAGACCGATGTTCCATCTTCGGAGATTGTCGAGACGCTCGGGCGTCACACCCGTTGCGGTGGTGACGTTCATCGAGGTTTCGGTGATGTCGGTTGGCATGTGTGTGACCTTTCCCAGTTGCTGCCGACCTGGATCGACCGGCTCGGTGGCAGTCTCCATCACTTGTGCAAAGCTGGCAATGATGAGCTCGTGTTGTTCGCCGTCGAACGAGTCACCGAGTCGATCGACGCCCATGAGCGATGCGCCGATCGACGAGAATTCCGGAGCTGGCAAGCCCGACACCACGATCGACTTCGTCGACCTGCCCGGTGGAGAATTCTCGATGGGCGCGCCAGCGGGCGAGGGCTACGCCGACGACGGCGAAGGGCCTGTCCATTCGGTCCAACTCCGGCCGCTCTCGATCGCCGCAACGACGGTGACCAACGCCGAGTACGCCACCTTCTGCGACGCCACCGGATACATCACCCTGGCCGAGCGCGACGGGTGGTCGTTCGTGTTCGGTGGCCACTTGCCGGACGACCATCCACCCACGCGCGGCGTTGCCGCGGCGCCGTGGTGGCGACAGGTCGAGGGCGCCGACTGGCGTCATCCGGTCGGCCCGCAGAGCTTCTATGAGGACGTGCTCGACCACCCGGTGGTGCACGTCACCTGGGACGACGCGATGGCCTACTGCCGCTGGAGCGACACCCGCTTGCCGACCGAGGCCGAATGGGAGTACGCCGCCCGCGGGGGGATCGACGGCACACGCTTTCCGTGGGGCGACGACCTCGAGCCGGGCGGGGAGCACTGCATGAACGTGTTCCAGGGATCGTTCCCCGACCACGACACGACGGCCGATGGATTCGCCGGCACTGCACCCGTGCGGTCGTTCAAGCCGAATGTGTTCGGGCTGTACGAGACGACCGGCAACGTGTGGGAGTGGTGTGCCGACTGGTTCAGCCCGACGACCTACCGCGAGAGCGAACGCCGATCGCCTCGGGTCGATCCTGGCGGCCCACCCGGCGGCACGCATCGCGTGATGCGCGGCGGTTCGTACCTGTGCCACGACTCGTACTGCACCCGCTATCGCGTCGGTGCCCGCAGCGCCAACACCCCCGACAGCGCCGCTGGCAACATCGGCTTCCGGGTCGCACAGCGTCACAGGGTGCTGGGTCAGCCATGACCCTCCACCGTCGGGCGAAGCCTGTTGATTCGAGCGGTAGGGTCGGCGCAGTGAGGTTGACCATTGATGCGGCGGGCCGCATCCTTCTGACTCCATCGGTGCTCGAACAGCTCGGCTTGCGGCCAGGCGACCACATCGATGGAGTCGTGTGCGGAGATGGGCTTCACCTCTCGCCGACGCAACCATCGGACCACGCCGACGACCGCTCGCAGGGTCCATCGTCTGCGAACTCCATCGAGACGAACATCTTCGACCTCGTCGATCGACGTAAGCGTTTGCCGGCGCCGGCGCCGGCGCCCATCGACGACGGTCCCGGATGGAATCCGGCCGAGGATTGGAACGACTGGGCGGAGTGGATCCCGGGAGATTGACGACACCGTCAACGGTGGTGATCGCTGCAGACACGTCGGACGGTCCAGCGCCCTTGACGCATCAGGTGCCACAGAACGTCTGGTAACCGGCGGCCACGTCGCTCGGAGCAGGCTCGGCGTAACGATCCATTCCCGGCCGCGCCTCGAACGGATTTGTGACCACATCGAGCATCTGCTCGAACGGCGCGAGGTCACCGTTGGTCGCTGCGCTCAAGGCCTCCTCGACGAGATGGTTGCGGGCGATGTAGATCGGATTGACGAGGTCCATCGCATCGGCTCGAGCGGCGCGATCATCGCCGACCGCCACTAGCCACCGCTCGGTCCAGTCGCCTTCGACCACCTGATCGTCGGCGCCCCGAACGATCGACGACAGCCGCCGGACACCCGAGGCGTAGTCGACGCGCTGCTCGTGCATCAGAGCCAGGAGTTCGCCGATGAGGTCGCCGCCGTCGGGAGTTCCGGGAGCGAGGCCGAGCTTGCGGTGCATCTCGTCGCTCCATGCCGCTTGGAAACGCTCGGCGAACGTCTCCAGCACGGCGGTCGCCAATTCGATCGCACGATCGACGTCGTCATCGAGAACGGGCAGCATCGACTCGGCGAGACGAGCGAGGTTCCAGGTGATGATCGCGGGCTGGTTGCCGTAGGCATAGCGCCCGGCG
>JBGTEH010000373.1:0-2953 GCA_041747915.1 Ilumatobacteraceae bacterium | reverse complement strand
CGACGCCGTGGCTCGGCACGGCAGCGTGCGCGCCGCGGTCGAGCGGGTGCTGGCCGCCGGCGTCGCCCCGGAAGAACTTTTCGGTATGGCCGGCGAGGTCAGCGTGACGCCGGTGATCACGGCCCACCCGACCGAGGTGGGGCGCAAGACGATTCTCGAAGTGCTCGAGAAGGTGGCCGAGCTGCTCGACGAGCGCAGTCGAGCCGTCGACGACCCGATGGAACGCAACGACCTGGAACGGCAACTGTCGCTCTGCGTGCTGTCGCTGTGGCAGACGGCGCTGTTGCGGTTGTCGAAGCTGCGCGTTCGCGACGAGATCAACGAAGCAATCCGCTACTACGGAACGAGCCTGTTCGAGGTGATCCCGGCCCTCACCAGAGACGTCGAGACCGAACTCGCCATCGACAGCCGAGCCCGCCCCGACGCCACACATGCGATCACGATGGGATCGTGGATCGGCGGTGACCGCGACGGCAATCCGTTCGTGACCGCCGAGGTGATGCGCTACGCGATCGACCGCCAGAGTGCAACCGCCCTCGAACATCACCTTCACGCGCTCGACTCGCTGGGTCGCCGACTCTCGATGACCGACCGTCTGGTCACGCCCACCGTCGAGCTGTCGGCGCTGGCCGATGCGTCGGGCGACGACTCACCCTTTCGGGCCGACGAGCCGTACCGGCGTGCGCTGCGCGGTATGCACGCTCGGCTGCACGCGTTCGCCGCCCGGATCATGGCGCCGCTCGACCCGCCGGGACCGGCGCCGATCGATCCTCGTCCCGCCTACGGCGACACCACCGAACTCGTCGCAGACCTCGACGTCGTGATGGCCTCGCTCGCAACGCACGGTGCCGATGCGATCGCCGAGCAGATCGTCGAGCCGGTGCGTCGCAGCGTCGCCGTGTTCGGCGCGCACCTGTGCGCGCTCGACATGCGTCAGAACTCTGCGGTGCACGAGCAGGTCGTGGCGGACCTGCTGCGAGCGGCCGACGAGTGCACCAACTACGCACAACTCGACGAACAGGCGCGCGTGCGCGTGCTCGAGCGCGAGTTGCGCACCCCGCGACTGCTGCGCCACCCCGGCGCCCGCTACGACGACATCACGGTCGCAGAACTTGCCATCTTCGAGCAGGCCGCGGGCGCCATCGAGCGGATCGGACCCGCCGTGCTGCCCCACTACGTGATCTCGATGGCCCACGACGTCAGCGACGTGCTGGAGGTCGCTGTGCTGTTGAAGGAGGTCGGCCTCGCCACGCCGGCGTACGCGAATCGCCCGGCGACCGCGGCGCTCGACATCGTGCCGCTGTTCGAGACGATCGACGACCTCGACCGATCCGCCGGGGTGCTCACGAACCTCCTCGCCCATCCGGTCTACGCCGACCTCGTTCGCTCTCGCGGCGATCGCCAGGAGGTGATGATCGGCTACTCCGACTCGAACAAGGACGGCGGTTATCTCTGTTCGCAGTGGAAGCTGTCGGCCGCGCAGTCGTCGCTCGTGGCAGCGGCCCAGCAAGCCGAGGTCAGGTTGCGCTTCTTCCACGGGCGTGGTGGCACGGTCGGGCGGGGCGGCGGTCCGGCGCACGAAGCCATCCTGGCGCTTCCAGCCGGTTCGGTCGACCGCTCGATCCGACTCACCGAGCAGGGCGAGATGGTCGCTGCGAAGTACTCGAACCGAGCAATGGCGCGCCGCAATCTCGAAACCCTCGTCGCCGCCACCCTCGAGGCATCACTACTGCACACCACGGAGCGGATGCCGCCGACCGACGCATCGTTCCAGTCGGCGATGGACGAACTCTCAGCGCTTGCGCTTGCCGCATACCGACGACTCGTCTACGGCGACGACCGCTTCGTCACCTTCTTCCGTTCGATCACTCCGACCGACGAGATCGCCCGGCTCAATGTCGGAAGTCGACCAGCGTCGCGTACCGCATCGAGCGCGATCGAGGATCTCCGAGCGATCCCGTGGGTCTTCGGATGGACACAGTGCCGGTTGATGATCCCCGCCTGGTTCGGGGTGGGGTCGGCACTCGAGTCATACGTCGCCAGCACCGATGGCACCGACGACACCGATCGCCTCTCCCGTCTGACCGCGACGTACCGCCAGTGGCCGTTCTTCCGCGCCGTGATCGACAACATGGGAATGGTGCTGGCCAAGACCGACATCGACATCGCCGGCCGCTACGCCGACGTACTGGTCGAGGACGACGTGATGCGCTCGGACATCTTCGGTGCGATCGCCGACGAACATCGACGCACGATCGACTGGCACGGTCGGATCACGGGATCAGCAAATTTGCTGGCCGACAACCCACTCCTCGCACGCAGTCTGAACAACCGCTACCCCTACCTCGATCCGTTGCACGTCATGCAGGTCGATCTGCTGCGCCGATTCCGCGACGGCGACCGTGACGAGATCGTCGAGCGCGGCATTCTGCTGTCGATCAATGCGATCGCCACAGGGTTACGCAACTCCGGCTGACGTAGCATCGACCCCATGGCGATCTCGATCAGGGCCCGGGCGGCCCGCCGCATGCTCCGACGCATGAAGACCGGTCCCGAGCGAACGGTGGCCGATGCTCGTGCGCGGATGGACAAGGTCGATCGCCTGCCGCGGCCTCGCCACGTCGACTACCTCGACACGCTCATCGGGGGCGTTCCGGCGATCGTCGCCACTCCAACAGCGGTGACTCCCGATCGGCATCTGCTCTACATCCACGGTGGCGGCTACGTTGTCGGCTCACCGCGCAGCCACATCGCCGCGATCGCCACGCTCGCCAAGCGGGCGGCGGCGACGGCGACGTTGATCGAGTACCGCCTCGCACCCGAGCACGTGTACCCGGCGGCGATCGACGACTGTTTGGCGGCATACCGCGCCCTGATCGCGGACGTCGATCCGGCAACCCTGACGATCGCGGGCGATTCGGCCGGCGGCGGTGCGGCACTGGCGACCTTGGTC
>JBGTEH010000372.1:0-14852 GCA_041747915.1 Ilumatobacteraceae bacterium | reverse complement strand
ATCCGGCAACCTTCCCGACGGCCCGCTTCGAGTGGCTGGCCAGGGGGAGTCGACCGAGGCGATCTCTCGACGGATCTCGCTCGACAACGTCGGCGACGGCGGCACACAGGTGCGTTTCGGCGACCTTCAGATGATCCCCGTGGGTGACGGATTGATCTACGTGCGTCCATATTACGTGTCGGTGCCGGCCAACTCCGCCGACGTCGGCGCGGTCACCGAGTACCGCGCGGTGATCGTGTCGTACAACGATCGGGCGGTGCTCGAGCCGACGATCACCCAGGCCCTGGCGAGGCTGTTCCCGGGATTCGCGGGGGACCTGGGCGAGGAAGTGACGACTCCGACCGAACCCGACCCCGACGAGCCGAGCGTGGGTGAAACGGACGAACCGTCGACGCAGGATCCAGCGGCACTGCTCAACGAGGCCGACGCGCTCTTCGTCGATGCCGACGCTGCGCTCGCCGACGGAGACCTGGGCCTGTACCAGGAGAAGATCGAACAGGCGCGTCAGCGGATCGACGACGCCGCGCGGATCCTCACCGCTCAACCCTGACGTCGTGCTCGCGCCGCGCTGCGCGGTTCAGGTGGCGTTGGGTCGACGGAGTCGTTCGGCCAACTCTGCCAGGTCGGCGCGGAACTGGATCTCGTAACGAGCCTGTTCGGCGGCGAGTCGTTCGGTGGTGTCGAGCACGTCGTCGATGGCGGTGTCGAGACGTTCGGCCAGGCGCGCCTCGATCGCCGCTGCGCCTGCGGTGTCGAGCGCGTCGGACGCAGCGACCGGGGTCTCTGCGGCACGGCCCTCCGTCTCGGCGGAGCGACGGTCCAGTTCGTCGATGTCGCGGCTCAGCTCGGTCAGCTGGTTGGCGAGTTCGGTCGACACGCCGGTGACGCGCTCGTCGACCGACGAGATCCGATCGGTGTGAGCAGTCACGGCCGCGCCGAGTGCGTCGAGGCGACGTGTGAGGTCGTCGAGCTGCTCGTCGGTGACTGCGAGAGACGAAGCGGGGCCGACCGGTGGCGGAGGCGGCGGCCCGGGCGTCGGTGCCGGCGGAGGGGTGGAGATCGGCGTGTTCAATCGATCGGTGAGATCGCGGAGTCTGGCGTCGAGGTCGTCGATCGCAACGAGTCGCTGGTCGAATCGTGCTGTTGACGTCGACATCGCCGTGAGTTGGTCGCCGAGGACCGCGAACCGGTGATCGAGCGCGCCGAGTCTCTCGTCGACACTCGCGTTCGATCCGTCGATCGTGGCCAATCGAGACGACAACGTTGCGTTGAGTTCGTCGAGCCGGCTCAATCGCGCTTCGAGTTCGGCCCGAGCTTGCTCGCTCGCAGCGAGGCGTTCATCCAGAGCGATGAGGTCCGCCGCGACGTCGACCTCGGGAGCGCTGATTGGAGTCGTCGGTGCGGTGTTCTTCGGCTTGTTGCGGAACAGTCCCATCGATCCCCGTTCGTCTGGTCGTGACCGAACGGTACCCGACGACGATCCGTGCCCACGGTCTCTCTCGGTCCAGCTCGACGTCCCCTCGACGTTTGTGGCGCGATTCGGGTGGGCCGGCCCACAAGATTCGCGCCGCAAACGGAATGGGGGTCGGCCGGCCCACGAAGTTCGCGCCGCAAACGGAATGGGGGTGGATCAGCGCGTGGCGGCCGACTGGTTGCGGACAACGACCGCCAACGCTGCGATGACCACCACCATCGCCACGGCCTGGGTGGGCGACACCGTTTCGTCGAGCACCAACCACGCCAACAACGCCGAGAAGACCGGGATCAACAAGGTGAAGGTAGAGCCCACCCACAGAGGAATCCGAACGAGCGACCAGTTCATCATCGCATGGCCGATCAGGCCGGAACTGATCGCCATCACGACCAGCCAGCCCCAGTTGGTTGCCGTCGGCCACGACATGTCCTGGCCGAAGATGAAGCCGAGCGGTGCGCAGATCGCCAAGGTCCACAGCGCGGTCCCGGCGGTGAACTCGGTCGAGGTCATCGTCTTCTTCGAATTCTTCGAGGTGATGAAGTAGGCGCTCCACGACAACATCGCGGCGAGCGCGAGCAGGTCGCCGCGCACATCGTTCGTGGCATCATCTGCCGACGACGCGACGACCACGATCGTGCCCAAGAGCGCAACCAATGACCACAGAGCGTTGCGCAGTCCGATCTTCTCGCCGAAGAATCTTGCCGCGATCACCCCGACCACGATCGGCTGCATCGCTCCGATGATTGTGGCGTTGACGACGCTCGTCAGTTTCACGGCCGAGAAGAACAAGGCGATGTCGGCGCCCAGGGCGAGGCCACCCCACAGCGAGTCGCGCATCACCCGGAGCCGCAACGGCGTCCCCTGCGAGTGCATCCATGCGATGATCATCACGGCGAAGAATGCGAACCGGTAGAAGCCGATCGCCAGACTGCCCATGTCGATGTACTTGGCCAGGATCGTCCCCGTCGACCACGCACACACGGCGATGCCGGCGCCGATCAGACCGCGCGAGAGTTCCTTGGCCTCGGCAGAAGCCGCGCTCGACGACTCGGTCGATGTGGTGGTCACGCGCGCAACGTAGCGGGCGATTGGGTCGACGATGCCATTCTGGGTCGATGGCACCGCATCCCACCACCGGCTTCGATCTCGACCAGACCGACCTCCTCCTGACGACGACCAAGCAGGTTCGCAAACGACTCGATCTCACGCGGTCGGTGCCGCACGCCGAACTGCTCGAGTGCATCGACATCGCCAACCACGCGCCGATGGGCGGCAACCTCGAACGCAACCGATGGATGATCATCGACGACGCCGACACGAAGGCGGAGATCTCGGGGTACTTCGGTGCGGTCGGGCGCCCGTACCTGGCCGCGAACACCGAGGCGCCCGCCGATGATCGCACGGGCAAGGTGATCGACTCCGCGACGTTCCTCGTCGACCACCTGCACGAGGTTCCGGTACTGGTGCTGTCGATGCGGCTCGACCGGGTGCCCGACGGCTCCTCGGTCGGTGCGTACGCCGGCTACTACGGATCGGTGCTGCCTGGCGTGTGGAGCTTTCAGCTCGCGGCACGCTCGCGAGGTATCGGGTCGGCGTGGACGACGTTCCACCTCGAACACGAGGCGGAGGTCGCCGAACTTCTGGGAATTCCATCGTCGGTGACCCAGGTGTGCCTGCTCGCCGTCGGCTACTACACCGGTGACACCTTCACCCCGGCCCCGCGCCGCCCAGCGAGCCAGGTGACCTACCTCAACCGCTGGAAACAGCCCGTCGAGTAACCGCGCAGTCGTGCCCAACGCGTGAACAAATGGGGCGCCCACCGCACCATTCGTACACGCACTCGTCGAGTTGGCGGCGGCGCCCCGCTTGCATTCGGTGACCGCACGGGGCAGACGTGACGCGGTGACCAGCGAGGTGCTCTCGACAATGGTCGCCACGACGAGCATGGTGCCGATGCTGTCGGTCGCATCGGTGACGGCGAGGGTCAGTAGAAGGCTCCATCACGAACCAGCCGGTGGTGGAGTGCGGGTAGCGAGGGGGTGAACGAGCGCCATGCCCTCATGAACGAGGTTGATGCCGCCGGTTGCGATCAGCGGCTGGAGTGGGTACCTTTGGCATCCATCTCGTCGCGGGGTGGAGCAGTTCGGTAGCTCGTCGGGCTCATAACCCGAAGGTCGCAGGTTCAAATCCTGCCCCCGCCACCAATAGCACCAGGTCAGAGGCCCTTTCCGGAAGACGGAGAGGGCCTTTGTCGTTGGAGGAGCTCAGCACCGTGGTACATGGGGTTGCCGATTTGGAACTGTGGAACGAGACCGACGAGTTCGTTCGGATGATCGACCTGTACACCCCGCCAGGGATCGAGGACCAGTTCAGGCGCGGCGGATCGGGCACGAATGACCCTCGCCCCGAGCCGTGATCGAAGTCTCTGACGCAAGGCCCCACACGCCGTCGGTGCTCAGCGTCCCACAAAGTGACGGCGATTCAGAGGCACCGTTGCACCAGGTCGAGGGCTCATCGACGAGCGAGCCAGACCGTGCCTTGCCAACCTCGTCGACGTGCAGCACTCCGGCGACGTTCGCAGGGTGGCTCTGTGCCAGGCGTCGCAGTGCCCGCGTGCATTCACCGGATCCGTCGCAGCGCGTCGGAAACGAGGATCCCAGGGTGCCGATGCGCCTCAGCACCACTCCGCCGACAGGATAACGGTCATGTCGGCTCCGTCGTTGCACGACTCAAGCCCAGGTAGAAGTCACCGATAGATATAGCGTGTCTGGTGGCCGCATACTAGCGGCAGAGCGCACAGTCAGGTTGGTGGGTATGGACGCAGCGTTGAAAGCCCCTTGGCGGTCGAGCGCGCTCATTTGCCGGCACCCGCAGCCTGGGCAATTTATTCGTTGCTCGCGCAGAGGCTGGTGATCGCTGTGCCGACTGCAGGAACAGGTATCCATGCAGGCGATGTCGAAATGCGTGCGGCGGCGTTCGATCGCTTTGGTGCGGGTGCGGTCGTACTCGATGGAGCCGGGGTAATTGTCGACACGAACGAGACTTGGAGACTTTTCAACCATCTCAATGACGGTGACCTTGTTTCCACGGGTGTCGGCGCCGACTATCTCCCTGTATGCGACCGAGCGGCGAAGGCCGGGGTATTGGGTGCGGCGGAGGTGGCCGACGGGCTGCGCCAGGTTCTTGGTGGGGATCGACTTCGGATCGATTTCGAGTATCCGTGTCCCTCCGCAACCGAGGACCGCTGGTTCTTGATGCAGGCATCGGCTGCGCCGATTGCCGATGGGGCGGGTGCAGTGGTGTTTCACGTCGACATCACCTCTCGCAAGCTTCTGTCAGATCGGTTGGTGGTTCTGGCTAGCGACGATGAGCTCACCGGGCTGCCGAATCGCCGGTCAGCCCTGGAGTACCTCGAGCAACAACTTTTGGTGGCTCACGAAGCCGCCAGTTCGGTGTGGGTGTTACTTTTTGACCTCGACGGTTTCAAGGGCATCAACGACCGTCACGGACATCACGTGGGCGATGAACTGCTCTGCAAGGTCGCGGTGCGCGCCCGCCGCGATCTTCGTGCTGAGGACCGCCTGTGCCGGTTCGGTGGTGATGAGTTCCTGTTGATCTGTCCTGATTTGGGTAGGACGGGGGCCTTTCGTCTGGCGGCACGACTCCGCGAGTTGATGGAGGAACCGTTCCAGGTCGGCGAGATCGAGGCGCGGTGTCCCGTGTCGGTCGGGTTCGCAGAGAGCAGGCCCGATTCCACGGCCGACTCGTTGCTCGAGTTCGCCGACCGCGAGATGTACGTCGACAAGCGGCGCCGCTCGCCACTGTCAGACGCTGACAGGCGGTTCCGAACGCCGTTCGATCCAAACGCAGTGCCAAGTGTACGTGCGTCTGCGGGGCCTGATCTGATCGTTCACGGCCGGAAGCTGGCGGTGCTCGTTGCGGCTCAGCGGGTGATCGCGTCTGTCGCGCTCGACACGCGACAGGTAGCGGAGAGGGTTGCGAATTGGGCGGTGGCGGTCTCGGGTGCGGACGCGGTGACCGTGGAGATGCTCGAGGGTGACGAACTGGTGTGTCACGCCGTGATCGGCGCGTCCGGGTTCGACGTGGGTTCTCGCCGCCCAGTCGAGGGCTCGATCGCCGACGCGTGCATGGCGGGCGAAACTGCTGCTGTTTGGTCGGGGTTCGGCGGGTCGAGTGGGCCGGCAGGCGACTGGGGGATGGTGTCGAGCGTCGTCGTGCCAATGGTGGCAACCGAGGGCGATCCGGCGGTTGGAGTGCTGACGGTCGCCTCTCAGCACGCTGCGACGTTCGGTGCTCACGACCTGCTCGCGTTGGAGATGCTGGCAGGGATCGCGGGTGGTGTCGTGGCCAAGGCTGAGTTGCTCACGGTGCTCGAACGCACTGCGGCGAGGTACAACGCGTTGGTCGAGCACCTGCCGGGTACCGCCGTTCTCGTGTTCGATCTCAATTTGGATCTGCTCCTCGTCGCCGGCCCTGCACGAGAAATCTGGGAAGGCAAGCGCGAGATCGCTACAGGGCGGAACCTGATCGACATGGTCACGCCCGCAGAGCTAGCGATCTTGGAACCGTTCTTCCGCAGCTCCCTGGCCGAGCCGGCAACCCTGGACATCACGTGGGCCGAGACGTGCAAGGAACTCCAGATCGCCGCTGTGCCGATACCGAATATTGATGGTGATGTCGACCAACTGATGGTGCTGGTCACAGACGTCACGCAAGCGAAGGCTGACGAGGCGGCCAGGGCAGCAGCGGAGGATCGCTACCGCACGGCGTTCGAGGATGGCCCGGTCGGGATGTCACGAACCGGTCTGAAAGGCTGCTTCGAAGCAGTCAACGACGCCTTGTGCCGTTTGACCGGTTACCCGGCGGAAGAACTCATCGGTAGAGACTTTCTGTCGATCACCCACCCGGACGACCTCGAAGTAGGCAGGCGCGCACTGTCTTCGATGCTTTCCGGACTGACCACCGTTTACCGCGCCGAGAAGCGCCTCCTTCATGCGGACGGACACGACGTCTGGGTTGCCCTGTCGACGCGGATCGTACGAGACGACAACGATCTGGGCCTGTACTTCCTGAGCCACTACCTCGACATCACCGATCGAAAGGAGTTCGAGTCGCAGTTGCTCCATCTCGCCGAACACGACCCCGTCACCGGTCTGGCAAATCGGGTCAGCTTCAAAGCGACGCTGAATCGGCACGTCGCCACGATCGCTCGTCATGGTCAGTCCGGCGCATTGTTGGTCATCGATCTCGACCACTTCAAACAGGTCAACGACACGCTCGGCCATCGCGCCGGCGACGAACTGATCGTCTCGCTGGCAGGCGTACTTCGTCGCCACGTTCGACCGACTGATGTGGTGGGACGCCTCGGCGGCGACGAGTTCGGGATCCTGTTGCCATACGCGTCGCAGGCGTTGGCCGAAGAAACGGCGTCGAACCTGCTTGAGGCCATCCGTTCTGAGAGCACGCTGGTCGGGGCAACCGAGCGCCGGAAGGTGACCTCTAGTATCGGCGTTGCCATGATCGATCGCTCGAGTCCCAGCGGCGCAGACACTCTCGTCGACGCCGAACTTGCGATGTACGACGCCAAAGACGCCGGCCGCGACCGCTACACCATCCACGAATCGGCAAACCCCCACCCGTCGACGCGTGCTCGTCTCGGCTGGGTCGACCAGATCAACAACGCTCTCGAAAGCGACAGGTTTACTCTTTTCGCGCAGCCCATCATGCAACTCTCCTCGCGGTCGATCACCCGCCACGAACTGCTGCTGAGAATGATCGACAACAACGGCCAGATCGTCCCCCCGATGGAGTTTCTCGGCGTCGCCGAAAAGTTCGGTCTGATCAAGCGCATCGACCGCTGGGTGGTCGACCGAGCGATCTCGGTCCTGGCGGACTACACGGACCACCCGCTAACGTTCGAGGTCAACCTGTCCGGAGTGTCCATGGGCGACCCTGACTTCCTAGCGTTCATCGAGCGACGACTGTCGGAATGCCCGGGCGTCAAACCTGCACAACTCATCTTCGAGGTAACCGAGACAGCGGCGGTCGCGAACCTCAGCACAGCTCGCGAGTTCGCCGACAGGCTGTCCGCGCTCGGATGCTCGTTTGCCCTCGACGACTTCGGATCTGGCTTTGGTGGCTTTTACTACCTGAAGTACCTTCCATTCAATGATCTCAAGATCGACGGAGAGTTCGTCCGGCAGTGCGTCGAGAACCTCACCGACCGCCTAGTCATCGACGCAGTCGTGACTCTCGCTCAAGGGCTCAACAAGTGCACCATCGCCGAGTATGTCGAGGACGCGGAGACCCTCGAGTACCTGGCCACTCGCGGGGTCGACTACGCCCAAGGCTTCCACGTTGGTCGCCCGGTCCCGCTCGACGAAGCCCTCGCCGCGCACCGCGCCCAAGCTCTCGGGTCGTCCCAGCCCCGGCTGAGCTGAGTCACCGCGCAGAAGGAGTGGCTGAGCAGCCGCGAACTTTACTGGTGCCCATTTGTCAACGGTTTTCGGAGTTCGTTGTCAACATGCCCTCTCATTTGGCCGGGATCCGTTGACGTTCTCCCAGGTCAACGGGTCGTGGCCTTGTGGAAAACGTTGAGCACTTCGGGTCGAGAACCCGAAGGCCGGCATTCAACCACCGCGCCTTTCAGAACTGGGCCAATCCAAAGTGTCAGTTGCTCCGCACTCGTCGATGCGGGCGCGACGACGATCGAGCAGTTGCCGGTCTGGTGCCGGAATCCCTTGGTGATGCCCTTCGGAGAGGGGATCTCACAGTCTCTGATCTGGTATCCGTCGAGAATTCGGTGCTTGTGGACAGATTGCAACAGCGCCGTTGGACGATCGGCGCATGGACACACAACACGGATGGAGAAGTAATTCGAAGTGGGCGGTGCTGGCCGTCGCGCTCGCCGTGGTGACGGCGGCCTGCGGTACGGAGGCAAAGTCGGGCAGTTCGACGCCCGGGACGCAACCTGCGACTTCCTCGACGGTTCCGGAGTCAACCGAGGCGCCTGCGACGACCACGGAGCGCGCCAGTGAGATCCCTACATCGTCGGTCGTCGATTCCACGTCGACACTGGCGCCATCCCCAACGACGTTGGTCGGTGCTGATCTGGTCGCGCTCGAACCGCAGTTGCGCGAGATCCTCGAGCAATCCTTGGCCGCGAATCCGAACAACATGCCGATACCAGCGTCGGGCGCGATTCTCGGCGTGCGGGTGCCCGACCAACCCGATCTCGTCATCGCCGTCGGGGTCGACGGGCTAGCGGGCAGTCCTCCGCTGGCCGCCGACGGTCGCTTTCTCGCCTCCTTTGTGTCAGCGCGCTTCACCACGATGGTGGCGTTGCGGTTGATCGACGAAGGTCTGCTCGATGGCGAGGCAACGTTGGACACGTGGGTCCCGGACTATCCCAGCGCCGGTGAAATCACCGTGGAGATGTTGCTCGACGCCTCGAGTGGTATGCCAGCGCTCGACGAATCGTTGGTGGAACTGGTGTTGCCGGATCTCGAAACGGTCTGGACGCCGCGCGAGGTCTTGGCGGCCGCGGCGGCGCTACCGCCACTCAGCGCACCGGGCATCTTCGACTCCGTGACGAACGGACCGGGCCTCGGGGCGGCGAACGTTGCCCTCGGGCTCGTGATCGAGGAGGTGACGGGGGATTCGCTGGCGGCAGCCGTGGAGACCTATGTGACCGGTCCGCTGGGGCTCGAAGATTCGGGTGTCTTCGATGGCGTTGCCCGTCCAGCTGACCTCCAGGACGGTGTCTTTGCAATGCCGGACGGGTCGGCTGCGACCATGAGCGCGGTTCCGAACGTGGGGTACATGAGCGTCGGGTTCGGCCAGTGGGGAGTCATCATCACGGCCAGCGATCTTCTCACGTTCACCGAGTCAGTCGCGACGGGCACGTTGCTCGGTCCTGAGACAACTGCTCGCACGTTGGACTTCGACCCCGCCCAGGCGGGGCAGGGTCCGAACGGCGGTCGAGGCTTCTTCGTGGGTCGTGGGCTGGTCAACGGGTACTGCCTGTGCGACGCGGTAGCGCAGCCCAGTGATGTGCGGGCGATCGGATTTCGAGGCGGCAGCGTCGGCTCGTACACCCTCGGTCTGTATCTGCCTGAGGGAGGAATTACCATCGCGCTACACGCCAACGCAGACGGCGGTGCACCGGAGAGCCTTCAGCGAGCCCTTGTCGATTTGCTCGTCGGAGCATGATCGATGGGGGACCAGGGGACATGGAGGTCGGGTTCAGGGTCCTTGGACCGGTCGAGGCGAGGCGAGGTGAAACCACCATCGCGTTGGGTGGACCCCAGCAACGGCGGTTGCTCGGTGCACTGCTGACCGAACCCGGGCATTCGATCACCATCGACAGGCTGGTCGAGATCCTGTGGACCGACTCCGAGCCGCCGGATCGGGCCCGACGGACCCTGATGACCTACGTATCGCGTTTGCGTCTGGCGATTGGCGTCGAGCTCGTCGAGACGATCGGGCCCGGCTATCGCCTCGCTGCACCCACGGGCGCCGTCGACGCAGCGCGCTTCACGGAACTGCTCGACAGCGCCAGCCGGTCGTCGCCCACACATCAACTCGCGCTGCTCGGCGAAGCGCTAGCGCTGTGGCGAGGACCGGCCTTCGGCGAGCTCGCATCGGAGTGGTGGGCGCGTCCAGCTGCGTCGCGCCTCGACGAACTGCGGCTCATCGCGCGTGAGGATCGAGCAGCCGCCTTGCTGTTGACCGGTGAGCCCGATGTGGCCATCTCCGAACTCGAGGAGATGGCAGCCACCAATCCGCAGCGGGAGCGCACAATGGTGCTCTATCTGCGAGCGCTCTCCGAGGCGGGTCGCAAGGTCGAGGCGCTACGCGCATTCCATCACTATCGCGATCGCCTCGCGGACGAGACCGGGTTGGCACCTTCCGAGTCGTTGGTGATGCTCGATCGTTCGATCGCTGGCGACGACACCGGCGCGGTGACGCGGGCTGGGCAGGCGTTACGCGGCTACGTGCTCCACGAACTGTTGGGTGAGGGCGCCCTCTCGCAGGTCTACCGCGGTACGCAACCCGGCATCGGGCGTGACGTCGCCGTCAAAGTGATCAAACCGGAGCTGGCCGACACACCAATGTTCGTGCAGCGTTTCGAGGTGGAGGCGCAGATCGTCTCGAGGCTCGAACACCCGCACATCGTTCCACTGTACGACTTCTGGCGGGAACCCGGCGGTGCCTATCTCGTCTTTCGTTGGATGCGAGGCGGGAGCGTTGACCGAGTTGTCGCGCAGTCGGGCGCGTGGCCGATCGACCGAGTCACTCGCCTGATCGTCGAGGTCGGCGGCGCGCTCGTCGCTGCCCATGCCAGCGGCGTGGTGCACGGCGATGTGAAGCCGGCCAACGTGCTCCTCGACGAAGCCGGTCACCACTACCTCGCTGACTTCGGCATCGCGTCGGAGGTGGTGCACGACGGCTCCACCACGTCGGGGATCGATCAGTTCGGGTTGGCGGCGACGGTCTGGGAGGTGCTGACTGGCACTTTCCCGTTCGCCGGCGTTCGACGGTCAGGATCGGTCGGGCACCTGGCCGAACGCACATTGCCGTCGTTGGCGTCGTGGCGGAAGGAGCTTCCGGTCGCGCTCGATCTCGTTCTGCAGCAGGCGACCGCGGTTCGCGAACGGGACCGCTTTGCCTCGCTCGTCGACATGATCGACGCTTGGCTGATCGTTTCAGGAGGTGGGGTCGAGAAGCCGCCTGGTGTGGGTCGCGGAGTCACGCGCGACGAGAGCGACGGACGCACACCGGCGCGGGCAACGAATCCGTACAAGGGGCTGAGGCCTTTCGCGGAATCCGACGCCGATGACTTCCACGGTCGCGCCGCGCTGGTCGACGAACTCGTGCAGCGCGTCGCGTCGTCGACGTTCGTCGTCGTGATCGGCCCGTCCGGGTCCGGTAAGAGCTCGCTCCTCCACGCCGGCCTGATCCCTCGACTTCGCGCCGAGGCAGCGCGTGTGGTCTCGGTGACACCGGGCGGCGATCCCTCGGACCGGCTGCGAACAGGTCTGCTCGGCGTCGCCATCTCCGATCACGGCGACGTCACAGTCGCCGAGCAACTTCGAGCCGTGGCCGCCGAAGGAGAGACCGAACTCGTCGTCGTCGTCGACCAATTCGAGGAAACGTGGGCGTCCGCACCGGCCGCGTCGCGGGCCGATTTCCTCGCAGCGTTTGCAGCAGTCCCACCGGGTGTACGAGTGGTGGCTGCGATTCGAGCTGACCACCTCGACCGACCCTTGTCGGATTCAGTGGTCGGTCCGTTGGTGCGCGACGGAGCATTCCTCGTGACGCCGTTGACTCGCGCAGAGCTGCGGCAGGTGATCTCCGAACCGGCCTTGTCGCACCGAGTGCTGCTCGAGCCGGGCCTCGCGGAACAGATCGCTGACGACGTGGCTGACGCCCGCGGAGCGCTCCCCATGCTGCAGTTCGCGCTCAAGGAGCTGTACCGCCGTCAGGAACGTGGCGTGATGACGCTCGCTGCCTATCGATCGATGGGGGGGATCTCGGGTGCCATCACCAACCGGGCAGAGGAGTTACTGGCGGCGTTCGACGAGTCCCGTCAAACAGCGGTCCGTCAGCTGTTCGAGCGCTTGGTCGTACAAGGTGATGGTGCTGACGGCAGCTGCCGCAGCGCCCGACGAAGCGAGCTCGCAGGGGACGACGAGGCGATGATCGAGGTGCTCGTCGCAGAACGGCTGCTCTCGGTGGATCGTGACCCGATCACCAGGGAACCGACGGTCGAGGTCGCCCACGCAGCCTTGCTCACCCACTGGCCGCGCCTTCGCTCGTGGCTCGACGAGGACCGTGACTGGATCCTGCAACGGCAGCGTCTCGGCGCCGCAGCGCTCGCGTGGAATGGTGGCGGTCGTCTCGATGCCGACCTGTACCGAGGGGCCCGGCTGGTGTTGGCAGAGGAGGTGCTGGCCGCTGGCGGTCCTGGGCGCGTCAACTCGCTCGAGCAGTCCTTCGTCGCCGCTTCGCGTGAGTTCGCCGATGCCGAGGACAGGCAACGCGATCGACAGCACCGAAGGCTGCGGCAACGGCTGATGGCGATCGCTGCGCTCCTCGTCATCGCCCTCGTCGCTGGGGCGCTTGCCGCCACCCAGGCGACTCGGGCATCGTCGGCCCGTGATCGCGCCGAGAACGAGGCGCGCCGATCGAACCTTCGCGGACTTCTTGCAGACGTGTCGGTCCTGCGCGCCTCGGACCGCGATCTCGCGGCGCTGCTCGCGGTCGAAGCACATCGCATCTCGCCGACTGCCGATGCCGCCAGCCCGTTGTTCTCCGTGTTCACCGAGTCGCCGAACTTCGTTGGATACCACCGGCTGGACCTTGCGGCCGGCATCGAAGCGGCGCAAGTCATGCCTGACGGATCACTCGTGCATGCCACAGCTGACGGCGTGCTCGGTCGCTCCGATCTCGACGGCAGCGTTGCGTCGGCTTCGGACGACGCCCCGCGGATGATCGATGCCGAGCCGCTCGGCTCGACCCTCGACCTCGCGACCACCCCGGACGGAGCGCTGCTCGCCCGACTGGTCACGGAACAGGGTGGCGTCGGACGGCTAATCGTGTACGACCTTGCCGTCGGGCGGCGCCTCGCCGATGTCTCCACCGCCGCCACGTCAGTGGCCCTCAGCCCTGACGGCCGCTACGTCGCCGCCGCGGGCGGGATCGACGGCGACGTCGAGGTTCTCACCGTTGACGGGACGCCGATCGGGAGCATCGATGGCCGGGTCAACACGTCGGGTCGCGTGCTTGCCGCAACGGCGGCGGTGACGTTCGATCCCGACGGACGGATGCTCGTGTCGTCGCAGGACGGATCGGTACGGATTATCGAGGTACCGGGGCTGCGTCCGATCGGGGATGTCAGCGGCGCCGCCGGGTCGATGCCACCCACGTCGTCGCTGGTCGTCAGCGCCGATGGCGCGACGCTGTTCGGCAACGGGCACACCGACCCGTCGGACAACCGGGCCGAGTCAGCGTCGACAGTCCAAGCCTGGGACCTCGGCAGCGGCTCGTCGCTGTGGTCGGTCGATGACGTGAGGGAATGCGTACGGATCGTGCTCATCCCAGCCGATGAGACGCTGCGGTGCGCCGGATTCTTCGGAGGGCTCACGGCGTACACCGCGGCGACCGGTCAAGCAGCGGGCACGCCCCCACTCGATGCGCAACTCGGCACGGTGGCGGAGCTGGCTGTCACGCCAGCGGGCGCGATGGTGGCTGTCTCCGCAGTGGAGCCCGTGGTCGGGGAGTGGCGATTCGATGGTTCGGGACCGGTGACGACGCCACTGGGGCCCAAGACCACGCCATATGCCTATCTGTCGTCCGGCCGTCTCATGGTCTATCGCCTCGATCAACCAGGCCTCCCGTACCTGCCACCGGAGATCCTCGACGTCCGGACCGGTCAGGTCACGGACACTCTCGACGGCTTCGGCCCGACCACGTTGGCCGGCCCGAACCGGGTCGCGTCGGTCTTCCTCGACGGGACCATCGGTTTCTACGACGTGGAGAGCCGTGGGCGGGTGATCGCGGACCAGCCTCCCCGGTTCCCGTCTCCGGCGGTCCCGGCGTACGCGCGTGGCACCGAAGTGCTCGTCGTCTGGCACCTCGACGGGACGAACACGGCGGTCGACGCCTCCGGCGAGTGGTCGTCGATCGACCTACCGCCGGGCGTCCCTAGATCGGCGTCGTTCTCCTCGGACGGAACTCGGTTGCTGATGACCGATGCCAGTGGCCTGTCGATGTACGAGGTGCACAGCGGAAAGCGATTGCTCGGTCCGCTCGAGGGTGTCTTGGAAGTCGGCATCAGCGCCAGCGATGTCGTCGCGACCGCCGGTGTCGACGGCACGATCGAGATCCGTGGGCTCGACGACCTTCAGCCGGTGGGCGCTTCAGTTCGCCTCGAGGGAGCCCGCGTGCAGGACATCGAGTTCGACGATCGTGGCGACGTGCTCGTGGTGCGCACGACGGACGCCGCCCACGTGATCGACGTGGCCAGTCGTGTCGCGCTCGGCGGGCCGATACGGACAGGCAGGCCGGATCCCGATGAGGGTTTGGCGGTTTCACCGGACGGCCTCGAGATGGCCATTGCAACCACCGCCGGTACGACCCTCTGGTCGCTCGACCCACGTGAGTGGGAGCGAGCGGTGTGCCGGGTCGCCGGACGCAACCTCACCCGTGCCGAATGGCAGCGGTACATCGGCGGACTTGCCGATTACCGCGCCACATGCGACGAATACGTCATCGACGAAGGCGGCGCAGCATAGGCATCTGCACTCGTAGCGGGTGCAGGCACAGAACGCACCGAAGCCGGGTCGGCGGACTT
>JBGTEH010000371.1:0-4681 GCA_041747915.1 Ilumatobacteraceae bacterium | reverse complement strand
CGCCACCCGCGCGGCGTCGACCGCCGCCTCGGTCGAGTAGAGCTTGGCCATGGCAGCCGCCTGCCCGATCGGGCGGCCCTGATCTTTCAGCCAGGCGGCCTTGTAGGTGAGGTTGTGGGCGTTCTCGACCTTCACGGCGAGATCCGACAGCTGGAATGCCAGACCCTGGAACCGGCCGATGGGCCCACCGAAGGCTTGTCGTCGCGACGCGTACTCGACTGACAACTCGAGGCATGCCCGCGCCGACCCGAGCGCAAGCGCGGAGATCGCGATGCGGCCGTCGTCGAGGATCGACAGGAAGTTGCGAAAGCCGCTGCCGGACTCGCCGAGCAGGAACAGCTCCGGCACTCGACAGTCGACGAGCGTGACTCCGTGGGTGTCGCTGGCGTGCCAGCCCAGCTTGTCGTAGGCCGGTTCGATGACGAGACCCGGCGTGCCGGACGGCACCACGAACGCCGAGATCCCGTCGGGCGTGCGCGCCGTCACGGTGACGATCGAGGTGATCTCGGTGCCACAGATCGTGATGAACGCCTTCGATCCGTTGATCCCCCATTCGTCGCCCACCAATTCGGCACGCGTGCGGGTGGCACCAGCGTCGGAACCCGCGTCGGGCTCGGTGAGCCCGAACGCGCCGATCGACCGACCAGCCACGAGGTCAGGCAGCCACCGATCGCGCTGGTCGTCGTTGCCGAACCGGAACAGCGGGTTCGCCCCGAGGCCGACCCCCGCCGACAGCGTGATCCCCATCGACTGGTCGACCCGTCCGAGTTCCTCGATCGCCACGCACAACGACGCGAAGTCGCCGTCGCCGCCTCCCCACCGCTCGGGGAAGATGATGCCGAACAACCCGAGATCACCCATGGCCTGCACCACATCGGCAGGGAAGTGACACTGGCGGTCCCATTCGGCGGCGTGCGGCGCGATCTCCTGTTCGGCGAAGTCGCGAACGGTGGCTCGCAACATGTCGTGGTCGGCGCTCAACTCCCAGGTCATCGTGGTGCGACGCTAGCGAAGCCTGCGCGCCAGCGCGCCCCGGTACTGTCGCCAAGGTGCGTTGCCCTCCCTCGCGAACCGCCGTGCCCGGCGTCGCCGCCTCGTTCGTGGCGGTGTGTGTCGCGGTGGGTCTCGCCGGACTTGTCGTCGGGTGCAGCGATTCGACCACGACCGCCGTCGGCGCGACCAGCGTCACCGCCGCGGCCAGCAGCATCGTCGACCCGGCGACACCGCCGACGTTGAGTTCGACGACCACCAGTACCACGTCCACATCCACATCGACATCGACGACGACTTCGACCAGCACCACGTCCACGACCAGCACCACCGTCACACCGAACACATCCGTTCCGACCAGCGCGGCGACCAGCACGATCGTGGAGTCAATTCCGGCTCTCCCGGCAACGAGCGCGGCGTTCGACTCACTGGCACGAGCCAATCCGGCGGCGAGCATCACGATCATTCGCGACGGACGCACGATCCTTTCGAGATCCACCGGTTCCACCCTCGATGGGTCGCCGACCACGTCCGACTCGCCGATGATGGTCGCGAGTGTCAGCAAGCTTCTCACCGCCGCTCTCGTGGCGCGGCTCGACGAAGCGGAACTCGTCGACGTCGACGCCCCGACACCGTGGTCACTCATGGGCCTCGCGCCTCACCCGGCCTGGAACGACGTCACGCCACGCGACCTGTTGATCCACGGTGCAGGCATGCCGGTGGTGCGCAGCGAATGGTTCGAACGAGCCGACGACTGCCGTTCGTTCCTGCCGACACTGATCGACGCCCCACCGCAATCGCATCGCGGTCGCTGGACGTACTCGAACGGCAACTACTGCGCACTCGGCGTCCTCGTCGAGACGCTGACCTCGATGTCGCTCGACGCAGCGGCCCAGTCGATCCTGCTCGACCCGATCGGCGCGTCAGGCGTTCACCTGACGACGGACGGTCAGCGCCCCACCGATGTCGCGTATGCACCGGGCGTCGACCGGCTCGCACGATTGGGTGGCGCCGGCACGTTTCTGGTGTCGACCGACGACCTCGCGTCGGTGATGAACTCGATCACCGCTGCCGACCTCGACGTCATGACCTGGCCGGGGCTGCTGGTGGATCAGTACGGGTGGGGGCACACCGGGAGCGTCGACGGCGCCGTGTCGTGTGTGTGGGTGATGGATCGCACGATCGTGGCGGCCACGGTTGCCGGCGACCGACCCGCCACAGGAGGCGAGGTCTGCGATCGCCTCGTGCCCGCCGTCGCCGACGACCTCGGCTTCCCCGCCGGACCCCCCGACCGATCCCCACCGTGATGTGAAGATGTAACGCTGGTGTCAGACACCAGCGTTACACGAGGCCCCAGCGTTGCTTGGCAGCGACGATCGTGGGGAGCCCGATCTCGCCGCTCGACGCCCGTTCGGGTCGATAGTCGTGACCGACCAGTGCGGCGAGGGTCGCTCCGGTCGACGCAGACAACGCATCGAAGTCGTACCCACCCTCGAGCACCACCACCGTTCGCTGACGCGGTACCAGCGACTGAAGTCGAACCGCGAGGTCGGCGTAGTCGGCCGAACTCAACTCCAGTCCGGCCAGCGGATCGCGCTCGTGGGCGTCGAAACCGGCGGAGATGAACAGCCAATCGGGCGCGAAGTCGCTGACGAGCGGCACGATGATCTCGTCGAACGCCCGACGGTAGACATCGCCTCGTGTGCCCGCCGGAAACGGAAGGTTGACATTCGCACGGGGCGCGTCCGGCCCACCCATCTCGTCGGCTCGCCCCGTCCCCGGATAGAGCGGAGCTTCATGCGTCGACACGTACAGCACCCGCGGGTCGTCGTAGAAGATGTCCTGCGTACCGTTTCCGTGGTGCACGTCCCAGTCGACGACGGCCACGCGCTCACCCTCGTCGGCGAGTTGCGCTGCCGCAACGGCGACATTGTTGAACAAGCAGAAGCCCATCGCCCGATCAGGAACCGCGTGGTGTCCCGGGGGCCGACCAGCCGCAAAGGCCACCTCGCACGAACCCGCCTTCAGAGCGTCGACGGCATCGAGCACCGCTCCGACGGCGCGCCGACCGGTCGTCCATGAACCCGGCGCAGCGAACGTGTCCGGGTCGAGGTCGCCTCCACCGCGTTCGCAGAATCGTTCGAGCTGGGCGAGATAGGTCGGATGGTGGACCCGCGCAAGCTCGTCGACCTCAGCCAGACGCGGCTCGTGGAACTCCACTGCATCGAGCAGATCGGCCGCCGCGATTCCCGCCAGCGACGCGTCGACGCGACCCGGGCGTTCGGGATGCCAGTCCGGCGTCAGATGCCGATCGAGTTCGGCGGCCGCGAAGACTGCGATGGGCACTGCCACAGCCACCACACTAGGCAGTACGAGCCCCAACCCGACAGACGTCAGTCACAACCGCGCCCCGCCGGGCGTGGGAGTGCCATGCTGACACAGTGAGGCGTCCAAGGTGAGCACCGACGAACCCACCGCATCGCCATGGGCATCGTCGGTGGTGCTCGGCAGCGGTGACTCCGCCTTCATCCGACCGCTGACGACCCATGACAAGCCAGCGCTCGCGGAGTTCCACCGGAGGCAATCGCCCGAGAGCATCTACCGCCGCTTCTTCTCGCCGAAGCCGGAGTTGACCGACCGAGAACTCGAGCACTTCACCGCCATCGACATGAACGATCGCGTTGCTCTGGTTGTCGAGTCACACGACGAGTTCGTAGGGTGGGCGAGCTACGAGCGATGGCCAGGGCGCAACGAGGCCGAGGCCGCTTTCATGGTTGCCGACAGCCACCATGGCGAGGGCATCGCGACACTTCTGCTCGAACACCTCGCAGCGATCGCCCGCTCGAACGGGATCGAGCGGTTCACCGCTGAGGTGTTGGGCGACAATCGGGCGATGCTCGCGGTGTTCGCCAAGGCTGGCTGGCCGCTGCAGCGCAGGTTCGACTCGGGCGTCGTCGACCTCGACTGGGATCTCGCCGACACCGACGAGTTCCTCGACAGCGTCGAACGGCGCGAGCAGCGCGCCGACTCGCGCGCCGTGGCGCGGATCCTGATCCCGCGGGCGGTTGCGGTGATCGGCGCGTCCGAGCGCGACGGGTCGGTCGGAGACGCCGTCTGGCGCAACGTCGTCGACGGGGTCCACGTGCCGACCTACGCCGTCAATCCTCGTCACGACACCATCCACGGGCACCCCTGCTTGCGTTCGATCGAGGATCTGCCCGACGAGGTGTCGCTCGCAATCGTCGTTGTTCCGGCACGCGAACTCGACGCCACCATCGACGGGTGCATCGCGAAGCGGATGCGCGGCGCGGTGATCGTCACCTCGATCGATGGCTCCGACATCGACATGCCCTCGCTCGTCGCTCGGGCCCGACGGAACGGGTTGCGGATCATCGGGCCATCGAGCATGGGCATTGCCTCACCTCGCCCCGAGACCCGTCTCCAGGCTGCACTCGTCGAGGTGGCGCTGCCCGCCGGAGGTGTGGCGATCTCGATGCAGTCGGGGTCCCTCGGCGGATCGCTCTTGCGCAAGGCGCGCGATGTCGACCTGGGCATCTCGTGGTTCGTGTCGCTGGGCGACAAGAGCGACATCTCGGCCAACGACCTCCTGCAGTTCTGGGAGTTCGACGAGAACACGACCGTGATCGCGATGTACACCGAGTCGTTCGGCAACCCGAGAAAATTCGCCCGC
>JBGTEH010000370.1:0-3580 GCA_041747915.1 Ilumatobacteraceae bacterium | reverse complement strand
GCCGGGCGCGACGATGCCGTCTGGCCCTCCACCACCACCACCACCACCCGCCACGCCTGCGCCCACAGCAGCGTCGATCGGCCATGACGAGGAACTCGCCGACCTCCTGGCGAGGATCGTGGAGGAAGGCGACGTGAGCGCCCCCGGGCTCGGAGCCGACCTCACCAAGCCGACTGATGTGAGCCGCCCCGATCGGGCCAGCGTCGCTGTGATCGAGAACGAGGGAGGGCTCGCGTTCGATCCGGTGTTCGCTTCGTTCGGCGCCCGGGCGATCGGGCTGGTCGTTGACTTCGCAGTGCTGGTGCTGCTCCTCATCCCCGGGAGCGTGCTGATCGCCACCGGGTCGACGGCGGCCGTCGTCGTCGGCCTCGCGCTGATCGTGGCGGGATATGCCGTGGGAGCGGTGCTGTACGCACGGGCGGTCAGTTCGCGCGGTCAGTCGATCGGCAACCGGGTGGCAGGAACCAGGGTCGTCGATGCCCGCAACGGGCGCCACATCGACGCCGGTGAGGCGGGATTGCGGTACACCGTGCGGTTCACGGTGTCGTTGGTGTTCTTCGTCGGGTTCCTCGTGGCCCTCGGCGATCATCAACGTCGCACCTTCCACGACAAGATCGCCGGCACCGTGGTCGCCAGACCCCCACGCCAGTCGTGGTCGATCGACGACGAGGTGACGACACCTCAGGCGCCGTAACGTGGCCACGATGTCCGAGCCAGCCAGCAGCCCGACGATCGTGCGGCCGACGCCGACCGACGAGGAAGCCGTTGCGATCATGGCCGCCGCAGAGGTGCTGTGGCCGCGACCGGTGGTCAACGGCCCGGCACCGACCACGAGGAGCGACACGTGGCGCTTCAGCGGCCGTTGGTGGTCGCGCCCTGTGCCGGCACGTCGCGACCGGCCCTATCGCTGATCTGGCACACTCACCTCATGGGCATGCCGCCGCCACCATCGCCACCGCCACCGCCACCCACACCGCCGCCGCCACCGCCGCCAGGGTGGGGGTCCAACCCCGTGCCGGCCCAGACCGGACTGGTGCCGTCGGTTCCGCCGCCGCCCTTCGGCTCGGTTGCACCCGGCTACCCGCCTGCGTATCACCAACTGCCAGGGAACGAACGCGCCGGGTTCGGGATCCGTCTCGGCGCATGGCTGCTCGACGGGTTGCTGTACGGGCTGCTGTCGCTCGTGTTCGTCATCCCCGGCGTGGTCCTCGTCGCTTCAGCGTTCGCCGACTGCGACTGGGTCGAGACCGGCGAGAGTTCGTGGGAACTGTTCTGCCCGCCCGGCGAACCGAATGGCGGGGCGATCGCTGCGGGGATCGGCGTGATGCTGCTCGGTGTGTTGTTCGTGGCGTTCCTCTACGTTCGCGCGATGGGCAAGACTGGTCAGACGTGGGGTGCGCGCATCGTCGGGGTCAAGGTGGTCGACGAACGCACGGGCTCCGTGATCGGCTTCTGGCGGGCACTCGGGCGGAGCCTCTTCGCCGGCTTCATCTCGGCCAACATCTTCTACCTCGGTTACCTCTGGATGCTGTGGGACGACAAGAAGCAGACCTGGCAGGACAAGGTCGTGACTTCGATCGTCGTCAAGACCTGATGGACGCCGCCGCCTGATGGACGTCACGACCGTCGCCGATGATCTCGTCGTCGTGCACGACGGTCTCGAGGTGCGGCGCTACGAAGGTCTCGGCGCCGACACCGACCACGAACTCGATGGCTTGGTCGTCCGCACCCTCGCGCGCCCGCCGGGTGAGTTGCTCGGCCGGTTCGCCACCGTCAACGACGTCCACTTCGGCGAAGTCGAGGCCGGTCGGATCGACGACCTGACCGATGGGCCGATCCGGCGAGCGGAGCCGGGCGCCGAGCCATATCCCGAGGTGATGAACCGGGCGGCGGCGAGCGAGATGGCCACGATCGAGCCGATGGCCGTGATCGTGAAGGGCGATCTGTCGGTCGACGGCACGCCCGCGGAGTGGGCGGCATTCGAGGATTGCTACCGCGCGACATTCGGCGGGCGGCTCCACGTGGTGCGCGGCAACCACGACGCGTATCGCCACCAGAGCGAGTACGCAGGAGACCAATGGATCGACCTGCCGGGACTCAGCGTGGCCCTGCTCGACACCGCCCTACCTGGCGCAACGACCGGCACGCTCGACTCCGAGCAACTCGAGTGGCTCGACGACCGTTGCGCCGACGCGGATCGGCCGGTGTTCGTGATGGGCCATCACCAGCAGTGGATCGGGGGTGGGCCCGATGCCAAGCGCAGCGAGGACTACTTCGGGCTGCATCCCGATGCCAGCGACGGGCTCGACGATGTCGCCACCCGACGGCCGTCGATCATCGCGTACGCGGCCGGGCACACTCATCGGCATCGGGTTCGCCCGATGAGTCGCTCCGCGGTCGCGTCGATCGAGGTCGGCTGCACGAAGGACTTCCCCGGTACGTGGGCCGAATACCGGATCTACGAGGGAGCGGTGATGCAGGTCGTGCATCGCATGTCGACGCCCGCCGCGCTCGAATGGAGCGAGTCGTGCCGGCATCTCTACAGCGACTTCGGCATCGACTACGAGACGTACGCCCTCGGCACCCTCGCCGACCGCTGCTTCACCCTCCCCTTCACCCGTCCCTTCACCCGTCCCGCTCGCTGACACCATCCCACACCCCGAGCGCACACCGAAAAATGTGGGTCTCGGCCCGCTCAGCGGGCAGATTCCCGCACATTTCGGGATTGGGGTGGGTGCGCGCTGACTTGGCGAGCGCGCAGGTCGGAAGCCAAACTTCCCCGATGTCCGTTGCTGCGGTTCCCTCCGCTCCGTCCATCCCGATCACCCTCATCGATCTGATCGGCCGATCGCGCGCTCGCGACATCATCGCGGTGGTCGGATTCGCGCTGCTCACGGCACTCGCCGCTCAGATCACGATCCCGCTCGGCTTCACGCCGGTGCCCATCACCGGGCAGACGTTCGCCGTTCTGTTGGCCGGCGGAGTGCTCGGCGCGAACCGGGGAGCGCTGTCGATGGGTCTCTACGTGGCACTCGGCGCGATCGGCCTGCCGTTCTACGCGAGTGGTGACGGCGGTTGGACCGCCGCAACCGGCGCCACCGCCGGCTACCTCGTCGGATTCATCGTTGCGGCGTTCGTCGTGGGCAAGATGGCCGAGCACGGCCAAGACCGCAAACTGTCGACGTCGCTGCCTGCCTTCGTCGCAGGGTCACTGATCATCTACGCATTCGGTGCCAGCTGGCTGGCCTACGAGCTCAACCTGCCGCTGACGGCCGCCGCCGGTGAGCCGAGCGCGATCGCGTTCGGCGTCGCTCCGTTCCTCGTCGGTGACGTGATCAAGGCACTCCTCGCGGGAGCCATCTTGCCCGCGGCGTGGATCCTCGCCGAAGACCGTCAGTAGCCGACCATGCAACGGTGGTGTCCGACACCAGCGTTGCATGGCGAAACGCCTGCACACGGGCCATCCGCGAACTCTGTGACAGCCCCTTGTCATAGTTGACCGCATGGACACCGCCACGTTGTTGATCGCCGTTCTGCTGGTCGCCGGGGCCGCCGTGGGCGGCTATCTCGCTGCGGTACG
>JBGTEH010000369.1:0-9033 GCA_041747915.1 Ilumatobacteraceae bacterium | reverse complement strand
TTCTCATCGGTCACCAAGCGCTACAAGGATGGCCCGAAGGCCGTCGACGGTCTCGATCTCGACATCGCCGACGGTGAGTTCATGGTGTTCGTCGGGCCGTCGGGATGCGGCAAGTCGACCGCCCTGCGCATGTTGGCCGGTCTCGAGGAGATCACCGACGGTGAGTTGCGCATCGACGACAAGGTCGTCAACGACCTACCACCGGGCGACCGCGACATCGCCATGGTCTTCCAGAACTATGCGCTCTATCCCCACATGACCGTGCGCGAGAACATCGGCTTCGCTCTCGAGGTCGCCAAGATGAACAAGGCCGAGGCGAAGAAGCGTGTCGACGACGCGGCTGAAATGCTCGGGCTCACCGAGTACCTCGATCGCCTGCCCAAGGCGCTCTCGGGTGGCCAACGCCAACGCGTCGCAATGGGCCGGGCGATCGTCCGCTCGCCCAAGGTCTTCCTCATGGACGAGCCGCTCTCGAACCTCGACGCGAAGCTGCGCGTCCAGATGCGCTCCGACATCATCCAGCTGCAAGCCCGCCTCGGCACCACGATGGTGTACGTCACTCACGACCAGATCGAGGCGATGACGATGGGCCACCGCGTGGCGGTGCTGCGCAACGGTGTGCTGCAACAAGTGGCGGCGCCCCAGGAGTTGTATCTGCGGCCCGCCAACCTGTTCGTGGCGTCGTTCATCGGGAGTCCGTCGATGAACCTGCTGCGTGGGCGGTTGACCGTCGCGGGCGACGAGGTGAGTGTCTCGTTCGCCGAACATCGGTTGCTGCTGGTACCCGGTGCGGTCGAGCGGTATCCGGGCCTGCTCGAACGTTCGGGCAGCGAAGTGATCGTCGGTGTCCGGCCCGAACACTTCGCGATGGAGGGCGACATCGTGGTCCACGACGAGGCGATCATCGAAGTCGAAGCCACGCTGGCCGAGGCGATGGGGGCCGAGGTGCACGTACACGCCGAACTCGACATACCTCCTGCATCGATCGACCCATCGCTCGTCGATCCGGACCTCGACACCGAAGCCCTCCCGATCGACAAGACGTTGATCATCGCCCGTGTCGATGGCGTGCACACGGTCGGGATGGGCGAGAAGGTGCGCCTCGCCGTCAAGACCCATCTGTTGCACTTCTTCGATCCCGAGACCGGCGCCCCGTTGCGCTGACCGACACCGCCGATCCCGCTCGATGAATCTCCCCACGTCTCCATCAGACCTGCGCACCGATCCGCATCTCGCGACGCAGGTGCACTACGTCGACAGCCGACAGCGTCGTCCGAACCTTCCGACCTCCGGCTGCCCGTTCTGTCCGGGCGGTCTCGAAGCGCCCGACGCCTACGACGTGCGCTGGTTCCCGAATCGTTGGCCGGCCATGCCGGGCGACCGCTGCGAAGTGGTGCTCTACACCTCCGATCACGACGCGACGTTCGCGTCGCTGGGTTCGACCGGCGTGCGTCGGGTGATCGACCTCTGGGCCGAACGGACCGCTGCACTTGGGGCTCGTGACGATGTCGACTTGGTGTTGGTGTTCGAGAACCGTGGTGCCGAGGTCGGCGCGACCATCGCTCATCCCCACGGCCAGATCTATGCGTTCGACCACGTGCCGCAGCGATCGCTGGGTCGCCTCGACGCGCCGTGGCGACCCGACGCCGACCCCGGCGACCGGCTCGTGATCGCACGCGAGGGCTGGAGCGCGTACGTTCCGTTCAGCGATCCGTTTCCGGTGGCGCTCACGATCGCTCCGCTCGAGCGCCGGCCCGATCTCGTGTCGTTGAGTGACTGCGAACGGCAGTCGCTCGCCGAACTGTTCGTCGACGTCTTCGCTCGGTTGGATCGGCTCTTCGACCAGCCGTTGCCGTACATGATGTGGCTGAACCAGCGACCCACCGTTGCCACCGGTTGGGACGACGCCTGGTTCAACGTCGAGATCGTCTCGCCGTGGCGTGCCGCGGGCGTGCAGCGATTCATCGCCGCCGCCGAGGTGGCGACGGGTGAGTTCTTCAACCCGGTGATTCCCGAGGATCTGGCGCAGCGACTCCGCGACGCCTGATCAGCGGACCGGGCCGACCTCGGAGATCGTGTACTTCTTGATCTCGGCGCCGGTCACGGCGAGCCCCTTGCTCGCCTGCTGCCACTGCGCCATGTGCTCGCTGGCGAAGTGACCGTCGAGGGCATCCTGATCGTCCCACAACTCGTACAGCATGATGCGGTTGGAATCGTTCGGGTCCGGCGTGAATGCGTATTCGTGGCACCCGGGCTCGGCGAGCGTGGCGCTGACCATGGGCGCCACGGCTGCGAGAAAGGCATCGCGACCCTCGTCGGCAGTGGTGATCGATCCAGCAACGATGAGCATCCGGCGACTGTAGCGATCGTCGGACACGAGCGATGAGATTCCGGTACGCCCGCCGCGCCACAACCTCATCACCTCGCGTCGGCGTGGGGCAGCGATGAGATTCCGGTGCGCCCGCCGCGCCACAACCTCATCACCTCGCGTCGGCGTGGGGCAGCGATGAGATTTCGGTACGCCCGCCGCGCCACAACCTCATCACCTCGCGTCGGCGTGGGGCAGCGATGAGATATCGGTACGCCCGCCGCGCCACAACCTCATCATCTAGTGTGGATGGGCAATGCAGTGGTCTTCGGGTTGCTCTACTGGGAACTCGACAGCGGCGGTCCGCTCGCTCGTTGTCGGCACGAACGCGCTCACCCCGACTTTGCCTTCCCGCAGCACTCGAATCCTGAACTCGCGCCGCCCGATTGGCGACCGAACTACGTTGACTCTTTCGTCCTCGGCATCACGACGAGCATGGCGTTCAGCCCGACCGATGTGATGCCGATGGCGCCGTGGGCCAAACTGACGATGGCAGTGCAGTCTCTGATCTCGCTGACGGTGATCGGTCTCGTCGTCGCTCGAGCAGTGAACGTTTTCGCGTAGCCGTGGCACAGAGCGAGGGGCGGCGCAATCGAGTGGAACTGGTGGCCACCATCGTGCTCGCGGTTGCCGCCGTCGCGATTGCGTGGAGCACGTACCAGTCGACGCAGTGGAGGGGTGAGCAGGCAGCCGACAACAGCAAGGCGTCTGCCGCACGAATCGAATCATCGCAATCGTTCACTCGTGCAGGGCAGCTGACCCAGATCGACGTGGCCACGTTCATTCAGTGGGTCGACGCCGATGTTGCCGGCGACACGGCGTTGGCCGACTTCTACCGCAACCGCTTCCGCGACGAGTTCGAGCCGGCCTTCGACGCGTGGGTCGCCACGAACCCGATGACGAACGTCGACGTACCACCGACGCCGTTCGCGATGAAGGAATACGTCCTGGCCGACACGGTTGAATCCGAGCGTCTCGCAGCGGTGGCCGACGAACGGTCGGCGGCGGCGAGTGAGGCCAACGAGTACTCCGCCCGATACATGCTTGCGGTCGTTCTCTTCGCCACGGCGCTGTTCTTCGCCAGCATGTCGACCAAGGTGCGATCCGTGCGCCAACAGGAGGTTCTCGTCGCACTCGGTGGACTGATCTTCGTGGGCACAGCCATCTTCGTCGCGATCTCGCCGATCAGGCTCATCGCCTGAACGACGAGTCACTGTTCGGGCTGGTCGACGTCCTCGGGTCGGTGCTCGACTCGTGCGAGGATCGCAGCTTCGAGGCGTTCGAGACGCAGGGCGATCGCATCGAGCGAAACGTGGATGCCGGCAGCACCTTCGAGGTCGTCACCATCGTTCACGGCGCCCTCACGCGTGCGGGCCGCCGCGATGAACGTCGAGGTGATGACGGCGGTGACGACGGTGATCAGGCCGATCGAGGTGAGCATGATGACCGCGGCGACCAGCCGGCCGATGGGGCGCTCGGGAACGTTGTCGCCGTAGCCGACGGTCGTCACCGTTTGGAGTGTGAACCACAGGGCTTCACCGATGCTCGAGTACTCCTCGTGATCGAACACTCGCAGAATGACGGCTCCGAGCACCACCAGGCCCGTCGTGACCGCAACGATTGCCATTGCTGCATACCGCATCGACGACGGGTTGGCGAGGAACCTGTCGATGCTGCCGCGCAGACCGCGCCGTGTTCGTTTTCGATCGCCGGCCCTGGGCAATGACGCCATGAGGTGCAAGGTAGTCGTGGCGCTGGCGTGGGCTGGGCATTGATCGCCTCGTCGGCGCAAACTCGCACGCCCGGTTTGTCGGGCGCTCAGGTGGGTATGGCCTCAGTCATGATCCGAGAACTGCACGACACCACCTCCGACGCCGTACACGCTGTGACGGAGGCCGCCCAGAACATCGACGTCGCTCCCATGGCGGTTGCGGCGCGTGACTCGATCGATCGGATCGTCAAGATCGCCGAGGAACACGCACCGTCACAGGCCGAAATCGTCGATGCGGCACGCGCCGCAGCCTCGTTCGGGACGGCGCTCGGAGCGGGCGCCACCGTGCGTGCCGCCCGCCACGTTCGCGCCCGCCCCCTCGTCGCCGTGCTGATCGTCGGTGGCGTGTTCGGCACCTGGCTGGTCCTTCGCCGTCGCTCGCAACGCACGGAGAACAAGCGCGCCATCAGGATTGCTCCGGCCGACGCTGCCGTTGCGTGACACGTAGGTCTCGCTCGGCGCCATGTGAGGTTTCGGTCCGCGAGTAGGTTGCTCTCCGAACGGGGGAGTCGTGTCCGAATTCGAGCTGAGGCCATTGACGGCGGATCACCGCCGCGCCGCTGAGAAGTTCGCGGCGCGAATTCCGCCAGGCGAGCGGGCGTTCATCGACCGATCGCTGCTCAGCCAGGTGTCGGTCGCCAGTTGGACGCAGCGAACCGGAGCTCGACGGACCGGGGCGTTCATCGGTGACGAGATGGTGGCGATCCTCACCGTCAACCCCCAGCCGGGTTGGATGAGCACGGTCGGTGAACTCCGCCTCGTCGTCCTGCCTGAAGCGCGTGGGAAAGGTGTCGCCACGGCGCTCGCCGATCGAGCCCTCGTGGTGGCGCAGGAGATGGAACTCGCCAAGTTGTATGTCGAGTTGCTCGAGAGTCTGACTCGGATCATCGCGATGTTCACTGCGATCGGCTTCGTGCGCGAGGCCACGTTGCGCAACCACGTCGTCGACGGCGACGGGCACCCCGGCAACCTCTGCATTCTCAGCCGGTTCCTCGACGAATGAACCAGACAAACATGAAGAAGGGACATCCATGAAGGCCGCAGTATTGAACTCGATTCCCGGGCGACTCGACATCGAGGACGTCGACATCGGCGAGCCCGGCCCGAGGGAGGTCTTGGTACGCACTGTCGCCGCCGGCCTGTGCCACAGCGACCTCCACTTCATGGAGGGCAAGTACCCGTTCCCCTGTCCGGCGGTGCTCGGCCACGAATCCGCCGGCATCGTCGAGGCGGTCGGCTCGATGGTCCACTACGTCGAGCCGGGCGACCACGTGATCACATGTCTGTCGGCCTTCTGCGGCCATTGCTCGCAGTGCACCGACGGCCACCTCACCCTGTGTGAGAACAAGGCGACCGAACTGGTCCGCCAGCCGGGAGAACCGCCGCGGCTGAGCCGCAGTGGAGGTGAGATCGTGAATCAGTACCTCCACCTGTCGTCGTTCGCTGAGTTGATGCTCATCCACGAGCAGGCGCTGGTGAAGATCGACAGCGACATGCCGTTCGACAAGGCGGCCCTCATCGGCTGCGGCGTCACCACCGGGCTGGGAGCGGTGTTCCGTACCGCACGAGTCGCACCTGGCGAAACGGTCGCGGTGATCGGGTGCGGAGGCATCGGTCTGTCGGCGATCCAGGGTGCGCGGATCGCGGGTGCCAATCGGATCATCGCCGTCGACACGAACGCGTCGAAGCTCGAACTCGCGCAGCAGCTCGGCGCGACCCACATGGTCGATGCGAGCCAGGGCGATCCGGTCGCCGCGGTCAAGGACTTGACCGGCGGAGGCGTGCATCACTCGTTCGAGGCGGTCGGGATGAAGGTCACGGCGGAGCAGTCGTTCCAGATGCTGCGCAACGGCGGACAGGCGACCGTGATCGGGATGATCCCGGTGGGCACGAAGATCGAGATCCATGGCCCCGAGTTGCTGTCCGAGAAGACCCTCACCGGATCGAACATGGGCTCGAATCAGTTCCGCACCGACATGCCGCGCGTCGTCGACCTGTACCTCGACGGCCGTCTGCAGCTCGCCGAGCTGGTGTCGAAGACGATCACCCTGGAGGCGATCAACGACGGTTTCGACGACATGAAGGCCGGCAACGTCGCCCGCAGCGTCATCATGTTCGACTGACCGATGTTCGACTGACGGCCTTTGTTCGGTGAAAGCTCAGCGGCTGGTTGCGAGCACGTCGAGTTCGTGGGGAATTCGCGCCGCCAGCGCGTCGAGATCGGTGATCAGGTACCGGTCGGAGACGAGACTGAGGCAGATCCGATCCAGGACCGAGATCGCACCGAAGTGCAGACCCATCCCGTCGACGATGCCCAGGATCGGATAGATCGCCGCCACCTCGGCGCCGAGCGCGTACTGCGTCGACTTGGATCCGGGCACCGAGGTGATCGTGGTGTTGAAGGGTGGCATCAGGCGTTCGGCCAGCGGGCTGCGTTCGAGCAGCCTCGACGCGACGATGCCGAGCAGTGGAGTGCCGCCGCCGATGCCACGGATCTCCGCTGCCGTCATCGCGCCGTGGCGCGTCACCGCCTCGTTGATCTGGGCGTGCACCACGGCGAGGCGCTTGGTGACGCTGTGCACATTGGTCTCGAGGCTCACGACGACCCCGGCGATTCCTTCGATCGCCTCGGGGTCGGTGACCGACAACGGCACGAGCGCCTTGAGGCTCTCGCGCGGCAACTCGTCGTGCTGAAGCAGCCACCATCGCAGCGCGCTACCGCACACGGTGGTGAGTACGTCGACGGTGTCGACGTCGAATCGGGCCCGAATCTCGGCGATGCGCTTCAGATCGAGGTCGGTGCTGGCCCAACGCCGGTGAGGGCCGACGCGTGCGTTGAACGAGGTTCGTGGGGTGATCCCGGACTGTTCGGCGATCACGATCGAACGCTGGGCACGCTGGTTCATCAGCGCCAGCGCCGGATTCATGATGCTGCGCAGCCCCGGTACCGAATTGAGTGTGCGCGGAATGTTGCGGAACGTACGGATCGGATCGAAGACGGCATTGAGCCAGGCCCGCGTGCTGATCTCGTGCAACGTCGGCCCCGGTTGCGGCGCCCACTCGCGGGACTGGTCGACGTCATCGCCCAGTAGATCGGGCGAGTCGCCGATGAGCCCGGCGCACAGCGAGTTCCCGGTGGATTCCGCGAGAGCGGCAAGATGCATCTTGAAGAGCAGGGCGACCTTGCCGTCGGCGAGCCCGCTGATCAGGTAGAGCTCCCACAACGGTCGGTTGCGGTCGAGTTGTCGGCTGTGGATCCGAGCGACCAACTCGGCCAGTGAGGTCGGGTCGTCGGGGTCGGGCACGGCGATGTAGCGCAAGTGATAGTCGAGATCGAACCCGTCGTGATCACGCCACCACGGCCGGTCGAGGTTCAGCGGCACTGCCACGAGCGACTGTCGCAGCATCGGGAGGTCATCGAGGCGTGCCTCGACCTCGCGTCGCAACAATGCGGCGTTGATGCGCTGCGGGGCCGACTTGGCATCGAGGATCGTCAACGTCGAGGTGTGGCCCAGCGCAGTCGGCGTCTCGATGGCGAGGAGCCGCGCGTGACGACCCTGCATCTGTGCGGTCGGCATGGTGTCAGGCGCCGGCGAGTCGGGCGGAACCAGCCGGCGGTGGGCCGTCGAGCGACGGGTAGCAGCGTGCCAGCAGCGACGGTGGTCGGAACGGCTTCCACTCGCCGTCGCGCTGGGCCAAGCGATCGGCGACCGCCCAGATCACCGACGGGTTGTGGCCGAGGCCGATGTGGGCGCCGCGCACCTCGATGTTCTCCGCCGTTGGCCCGACCGGTTGCAGACACGTCGATGCGGCGACCACGCCGTCCTGGCGCGAGTAGATCACCGTCGATGGCACGGGGATCACGGTCAGATCGTGGCCACGGCGGTTGCGTTGGAGACCCGACAACTGCGCGAGTCTCCGGACGCTCTCGCTGACGTTGGCGTTCGGGTCCTCGATGCGGATGGGGCTGCCGAGCGTGATCACCTGGCGGACGCGATCGGGCCGATGCATCGCGAGCAGGCGCGCCATGATCCCGCCGAGGCTCCAGCCGACGATGTCGATCGGCCCGCCGTTCTGGCGCACCAGACGCTCGAGCAGTTTGAGCAACTGGCGCACGGTCTCGTCGTCGGGTCCGACATTGACGCCGAGGCCCCACGCCGACGGGCGATGACCGAGCGTGCGAAGCGCGAGACGCAGTGGGGCCGTCGAGACATCGCCCGCGGTGAACCCGGGCAGCACGAGCACTCGGCGTCCGATGCCCTTGGGTGCGGTGAGAAGCAACGGCGCCGACAGCATGAATGCGCCGAACTCCGGAATCGCCGAGAGTTCGTAGATGGCAGGCGCTGGTGTCTCCACCTCGTCAGTCTTGCCGCTCCCGTCGCCAGACACGCAGCCATAGCTCCCCGAAAAATGTGGGATCGAGCCCGCTGGACGGGCACAGCAGCGCAAGTTTCGGAGTTTCCGACCGGAAATGTGTGGGATTGAGCCCGCTGGGCGGGCATACGGGCGCAAATTTTGGAGGGTGTGATAAGTTACTGTCAGTACGTTTCGGGAGCGCATTCATCACCCAAGGAGACAGCACATGACCATCCTCGACGACAGCCCGCCAGCTCACCTGCGTGGCAACGGCCGCCCGGTCAGCGACGAGGTGACCATCACCGACCTCACGGTCACGGGATCGCTTCCGAGCGAACTCGACGGCCGATACGTTCGCAATGGAGCAAACCCCCTCACCGGATTGAGCGAGCACCCGTTCTTCGGCGACGGCATGGTGCACGGCGTGCGCCTGCGCGACGGCCAGGCCGAGTGGTACCGCAACCGCTACGTGCAGACGCCGTTCATGTCGACCCCTGATCTGAACATCCTCGATCCGGCAGTGGCGATGGACATGAAG
>JBGTEH010000368.1:0-4765 GCA_041747915.1 Ilumatobacteraceae bacterium | reverse complement strand
CATCATCCGTACACTGTTCGAATGGCTCCCACGATCAGCACGCGACAGCGAAACATCCTCGAGTTCATCGAACAGCAGATCCGCGAGCGCGGCTATCCGCCGTCGGTGCGTGAGATCGGTGACGCCGTGGGTCTGACCTCGCCCTCCACCGTCCACAGCCACCTGAACACGTTGCAGCGGCTCGGATACCTGCGCCGCGACCCGACCAAGCCCCGTGCGATCGAGGTGCGCTACGACACCAACAGCGGTGCCATGATGGAGCGGCGCCCCGTTCGCCACGTGCCACTCGTGGGCGACGTTGCTGCCGGCACCGACGTGCTCGCCGAGGAGAACGTCGAAGAAATCCTGCCGGTGCCTGCCGACTTCACCGGCGACGGTGACCTGTTCATGTTGCGCGTCCGCGGCGAGTCGATGATCGAACTCGGCATCCTCGACGGCGACTTCGTCGTGGCCACACAGATCGCCAACCCCAACAACGGCGACATCGTGGTCGCCGGGATTCCCGGCGGTGAGGCAACGATCAAGACGTACAGCCGATCGGGCGCCCAAGTGACACTCGCACCTGCCAACTCGACCATGTCGCCCCTGGAGTTCTCGGCCGAGGAGGTCGAGATCTACGGCAAGGTCGTCACGGTCATGCGCCGCTACTGATCGATGGCGGTCCCCACGTCGGTGCGTCGCCAGTGTCACCGTTGGCCGCGGCTGGCGATGGTGATGGTGATACCGGCAGCGTGACTGGTGACGGTGGCCGTGGCAGCAGCGGCGGGCCGGCCGGGGCACTGGCGCCCGTGGTCGGTGGCGGAGCCGGGAAGCCCGGCGGTCCGATCGGCCAGGGCGCGGGCGCGAACTCGGGCTTCCACGGAGCGTCGTCGGACTCGGCGGTGGCCGAGGCGCCACGACTGCCCACCACGAGGAGAAGACCGCCGACGACGAGAGCCACGATCGCCATTGCCATCGCACCCCACCGCAGTGCAGCGACGCCGTCATTCGGGTCGCCACCGACAGCAACAGCGAACTGAGCGCCGGCCCCGTCGACCGACAAGACGTACGCGCCCGCCACATCGATCGTCACGACTCCCACCGACGAGCCGACGAACGTGCCGGTGTCGTAGGCGATCTCGCTGGTCGCAGCGATGTCGACCTCGGCGCCGTCGGGGTCGACGAGTTCGAACTGCACGTCGGCCACATCGTCTCGGTCGTATTCGACATCAGCCGAGCAGTCGCCGGGAAGGTCGTCGAAGCGTCCGGCCGTCTCGACGAACACCGTGAAGTCGCCGGTGCGGGTGAAGTCCAACGTCGTCGCGCAGCCCGACGGCGCGCGGGCGAAGTCGGCAACGTTGTCATCGCCTCGCAGCGCACCGAGATACCACAACGCACCTGCGCCGACGAGGCCGGCCACCACCACGACGGCACCGAGTACGAGCATCCATCCGCGTCCGCGTGACGAATCGCTCATCGAACGACGTCGCACCGGCGGTGGCGGGCAAGGTTGGGGTGATGGCGCTTCATTGCGTGTCCTCGGTCAGCGCGCAGCCAAGCGATCGGCGACGAGTTGGATCCGGTCGTCAGGTTGTACCACGGCAACGCGCACGAACCGCGCTCCACCCGGTCCATAGAACTCGCCAGGGCTCACCAACGCACCGCCGTCGCGAGCCAAGCGTTCTGCGTACTCCCACCCATCGGCGACAGGAATCCAGAGATAGAACGCACCGTCGGGCACGGCGACTGGTTGTCCGGACCACGCCGACAGCACCGTGGCGAGCGCATCGAGGCGGCTTCGGTACCGCTCCCGTTGCAGTTCGACGTGGTCGTCGTCATCGAGGGCCGCGACGCCTGCGGCCTGCGCGGGGCCCGGAACCATCATCCCGACGTGCTTGCGCACCTCTTGCAGGTAGGTCACCAGTTGGGGATCGCCGGCGTAGAACCCGACACGAAGTCCGGCCAGGTTCGACCGCTTCGACAGCGAATGAACGGCGACGACGCCGTCGAGGCCCGACTCGAGAATGGTTCTGCCGCGCCCGGACCACGTGAATTCCACGTAGCACTCGTCGGAGAAAACGGCTACGTCGTGCTGGCGACCCCAGGCGGCCGCTGCGTCGAGGTCATCGAGCGCCCCGGTCGGGTTGCTCGGGCTGTTCACCCACAACACGAGCGCACGTTCGGCATCGGCCGGATCGATCGCGGCGAGGTCGAGTTGGCCGCTTGGTGTCGCCGGAACGGCAACCGGGCGGCACCCGGCGAGGATCGCGCCCATCTCGTAGGTTGGGTACGCGATCGCCGGGAACAGCACCGTGTCGCGGTCGGGCGTGCGCAGCCGCAACAGCTGCGGAAGTGTGGCGACGAACTCCTTGGTTCCGACACAGGCGCCGATATGGGCGGATTCGATGTCCACGTCGAAGCGCCGGCTCATCCAACGCTGCGCCGCGTCGCGCAGGGCGACCGAACCGATGCTCGGCGGATATGACCGCTCCGAACCGCTGGTCGCCAGCGCGTCGACGACCGCTTTCGGCGGCGGGTCGAACGGTGTACCGATCGACAGGTCGACGGTGCCGCCTGCGTGCCCATCGCTCAGCGGACGCAACCGGTCGAGTCGGTCATATGGGTACGGGGGTGGGACGAATCCGCTCACGCGGTCGGTGCTCCGAAGAACTCGGACAGGCGCCCTGCCGACGCGTCGGACAGCCGGGCCCGAACGGTCCAGGACTCTGCGCCGTCGCCCACCGACACCACCTCACCCTCGCGGTGCACCGATGCGAGCACGTCGCCGCGATCGTACGGAATGACGAGTTCGTGGATCACCGTGAGCAGACGCAACCGATCGGCCAGGGTGCGCAACAGATCGTCGACGCCCTCGCCCGTGGCGGCGCTGATCACGACCGACCCGGGATGGTCGACGAGCAGTCCCTTGGCGACACCAGGTGCGAGATCCGCCTTGTTGAACACCAGGAGTTCGGGAACTGCCGCTGCGTCGATCTCGGCGAGCACGTCGCGGACAGCATCCATCTGGCCAACCGGGTCGGGAGCGCTGACATCGACCACATGCACGAGGTAGTCAGCCATGGCGGCGACTTCGAGGGTGCCCTTGAACGATTCAACGAGACCGTGCGGAAGGCGCTTGATGAAGCCGACCGTGTCGGACAGCAGAACGGGCTCACCACCCGGCAGCGACAGTCGGCGCGTGGTCGGATCGAGCGTTGCAAAGAGACGGTCCTCGGCGAGGACGCCCGAGTCGGTCAGCCGATTCAGCAGTGACGACTTGCCGGCGTTGGTGTAGCCGACGATCGCGACCGCCGCCAGACCGCTGCGCGACCGTCCCTTGCGCTGCAGCGATCGGGTCTCGGCGAGATTGTCGAGATCGCGTTCGAGTTTGTTGATCCGTCGCATGATGCGTCGGCGATCGACCTCGATCTTGGTCTCGCCGCCACCGAATCGCGCCCCTACACCGCCACGTTGCTGCGAGAGCTTGGCGTCGGCGCCTCGGCGAAGCCGCGGGAGGCGGTAGCGCAACAGCGCGAGTTCGACCTGGGCCTTGCCTTCCAGAGTGTGCGCATTCTGGCCGAAGATGTCGAGAATCACTGCCGTACGATCGAGCGCCGTTCGCCCGAGCAGTTTCTCGAGGTTGAACTGCTGGCCGGGCGAGAGTTCGTTGTCGAACACGACCGTGTCGGCGTCGACGGCAAGACACAACTGGCGAAGCTCCTCGGCCTTGCCCTTGCCGACGTACCACGTGTGATCGGGCGATCCGCGTCGTTGCACCATGCGATCCACGACGTCGGCGCCGGCGGTGTCGACCAGCAAGGCGAGCTCGTCGAGGCTGGCATCGACCTCTTCTTCGTCGTGACCTGGCAGTGCGACAGCGACGAGCACGATCTTCTCCCGGATCGTTCGGTCGATCAGCGTGGCGGCAAGGGCCTCGTTGTAGGGCGTGTTGCTCACTGAACCTCGATGGTTGCGATGAGGGTGGCCGGTCCGGTGAGCGCCACGCGCTCTGGTGCGTCGTCGGCGAAGCTCACCGTGGCACTTCCGCCGTCCATGTGGACCACGACGTCGCCGCGAGCGACGAGGCCCCACGAACGCGCTGCATACGCAGCGGCGCACGCGCCGGTGCCGCACGCCTCTGTGATGCCCGCACCCCGCTCGTGGACGCGCATCGTGATGGCGTTGGATTCGGGACCTGGCTCGATGATCTCGAGATTGACGTTCGGGACCTGACCGCCGAGATGCACCAGATCGACCGCTGCGATCTCGTCGACACCCACAACGGTGTGCGGGTTGCCGAGACTCAGGTGGGCGACCGGACGATCGGGATGGCAGCCGACGGCCGCCCATCCGTCGGGCGCTGCGATCGGTGCGACATCGCCCATCTCGACGCTCGCTTCGATCGTGGTGGGGTCGTCAGTGCTGCGAAGCACCACCAGCCGATCGCCCGCATCGGTGAGGATCAGCTGATCGTCCATGTTGCCCCGGCGTGCCGCCAGCGCCTGCGCGAAGCATCGGATGCCGTTGCCGCTCATCTCGGCGCGGGATCCATCGGAGTTGAACAGCGCCATGCGAGCGGTGTAGCCCTCGGCACTCTCGGCAACCATCAACCCGTCGGCTCCGACGCCTCGATGACGATCACACAGCCGACGAGCCAGCGCCGGGAGGTCGTCGACACCGGGATGGAACACGACGAGGAAGTCGTTGCCGAGTCCGTGGTGCTTGGTGAGTGTGAGCGATGTCATGCGGCGAGGGCGTCGATGACGATCGGAGCGGCCTCGGCCAC
>JBGTEH010000367.1:0-12594 GCA_041747915.1 Ilumatobacteraceae bacterium | reverse complement strand
CTGCGGGGACTCTGCACCAACGCATTCCCGCCCACCGGCAACGGCGAGCAGCTCGATGTCGTCGCCGCCTTCGCCGAGGCGTCCCAGATCGCCTCACTCGGCTCGCTTCCGATGGCCGTCATCACCGCCACCCGCCGCGAGGTCCCTGCCGACCTGGCTGCCCAAGAGGTCGAACGCCTCAACGATGCGTGGGACCAGGGACAGCAAGCCTGGATGGCGCTGTCGTCCAACTCCCGCCTGGTGCCGGTCGACGACACCGGCCACAACGTCCAGATCGACCAACCCGGCGTCGTCATCGACGAGATCACCCGTCGGCTCCCGTAGCACACGTCCAGAACCAACCAACCCAACCCAACCAAACCAAGGAGTCATCATGCACGGCCGTCCCACCACCCAGTCCCTCAGCGACACTCACGCCAGTCACCCCCACCGGTGGCGCATCCTCGGCGTGCTCGTCCTCGCCCTGCTCGTCACCTCCATCGACCACACCATCATCAACGTCGCCATGCCACGCCTGGTCGGCGACCTCGGGGCGAGCTCCGCCCAACTGCAGTGGATCGTCGCCTCGTACACCATCGTGTTCGCCGGGCTGCTCCTCACGGCAGGCAGTCTCGGTGACCGCTTCGGTCGCCGACATGCGCTGCTCGCCGGACTGGCCACGTTCCTCGCCGGCTCCGTCGTCGCCGCCAGCGCAGGTTCGACGACGGCGCTCATCGCCGGGCGTTGCGTCATGGGCCTCGGCGGGGCGCTGATCATGCCGACCACGCTGTCGATCCTCGTCAACGTCTTCGGTGATCCCCGCGAACGCGCCAAGGCGATCGCAGCGTGGACGGCTGCGGCCGGCGTCGGCATCGCCCTCGGACCCATCGTGGGGGGTGCGTTGATGCGCAGCTTCTCGTGGTCATCGGTGTTCTGGATCAACGTGCCACTGCTCGTCGCCGCCTTCATCGGTGCGATCCACGTCGTTCCCGACTCACGCGACCCCCACGCGACGCGGCTCGACCCGGTCGGCGCAGCGCTCTCGATCGCTGCGATCAGCACACTCGTCTACGCCATCATCCAGGCACCCGAGCGCGGCTGGACCTCGACGACCTCTCTCGTCAACTTCGCGGTCGGCACGGTGATCGCTGCGCTGTTCGTCGCGTGGGAGCTGCGACGGGACGATCCGATGCTCGACATCTCGCTGTTCCGCAACCGCGGCTTCTCCGCTGGCAGCATCGCACTCGCACTGCTGTTCTTCGCCATGGCCGGCACGGTGTTCCTGCAAGCCCAGTACCTCCAGTTCGTCCTCGAGTACACGCCGCTGGCAGCGGGCTTCGCCCTCGTGCCCGCCGCGATCGGCATGCTGCTCGGTACCGGAGCCGGCGCTCACCTCGCCGAGATGCAGGGCGGACGCATCACCGTCACCGCCGGCACTTTGATCGCCACCGGCGGCGTCGCCGTGCAAGCGGTCTTCGTCGACGGCGGCTCCTATCTGCCCACCGGCATCGGGTTGCTGCTGTTCGGCCTCGGCGCCGGCATCGCCATGCCGCCCGCCACCGAGATGATCATGGCGACGCTTCCCCCAGCTCGAGCAGGTGTCGGGTCAGCCGTCAACGACACCGTTCGCGAGTTCGGTGGTGCGCTCGGCGTCGCAGTCATCGGCAGCATCGCGGCCACCGCGTATGCGACGTCCATGCGCAGCGAACTCGACCAGTTCCCGAACCTGACCGACGCGGATCGCCACATGCTCGCCGACAACGTCGGCGCCGCACTCGACACCAACCTGAACCTCGGCGACCAGGCCGACCAGATCGCTGCCGTCGCCCGCACCGCATTCGTCGACTCGATGCACAGCTCACTGTGGGTCGCAGCGGGTCTTGCATTCTGCGCGGCGATCGTCACGTTCACACAGCTCCCCCGCCGGACCGGTCCTGATGTGCACGCCGGTCGCCATGGCCGTCACCACAACGGCCACCACGGGCACAGCGCGATCACCGAGGTCTCCACGTCGGCGGACATGTCGGCGTCATGAACACCACCCGAGATTTCACCGGCGACGTACTCGTCATCGGTGGTGGGGCCGCCGGCCTGACGGCAGCCCTCGTGCTGGCCAGAGCCCGGCATCGGGTCACGGTGGTCGAGGACCACACCCCCCGCAACCTCACCGTCGACGAGTTCCACGGTTTCCCCACCCGGGACGGGTCGGCCCCTGATCGCTTCCGCACCGATGCGCTCACCGAGTTGCGGGCGTACGGTGTGAGCGTCGTGCGCGGCACGGTCAGCACTGCGGTGAGCAACGATCGGTACGTGTCGGTGACCCTCGCCGACGGCACCACAGTGTGCGGCGACGCCGTCGTGGTGGCCTCCGGCGTGCATGACGACCTCCCACCGATCGTCGGTCTTCGCGATCGGTGGGGCAAGTCGGTGTTCAACTGCCCGTTCTGCGACGGCTGGGAGCACCGCGACCAACCCGTCGTCGTCATCGATGCCGCCCCTGGTGCCGACCACCTGGAAGCCCTCGTCCGGTCGTGGACGCCACTCGTCACGACCGTCACCGCGGAGGAAGTCATGTCGCTCGTCGGCGACGGGACCTCGCTGAGCCACGTGACACTTCGCAAGGGGCAGATGATCGCGGCGACGGCTGCGTTCGTGAAGGCGCCCGTCGCACCGCGCAGCTCGATCGCTCGAACGCTCGGCTGCGACATCGACCCGGACGGCTACATCATCACCAGCGACACCGGGGCGACCAGCCACCCACTCGTGTGGGCGGCCGGAGACGTGCGTCGCCCGCCGCCCATGCCCCATCAGGTCCTCCTCGCCGCCGCTGACGGCTCCGCAGCAGCCATCGCCATTCACAAGGCCTTCGTCACGCGGTCGATCCTCCCCACGAACCATCCACTCCAACCGAGAAAGACGCCATGACCACCTTCTACGGCGAACAACACCGCCGCCTCCAAGACCAGTTCGACAGCCGCGAGATCGCCGACGTGCTCGCCGCCGTCATCGTCCGGCCCGACATCGACGACGACGCCAAGGACTTCATCGAATCACGAACATTCTTCTTCCTCAGCACCGTCGACGCAGACGGCCAACCGACCGTCTCCCACAAAGGAGGTGCCGCCGGTTTCGTTCGCGTGATCGACCAGACGACCATCGTGTTCCCCAGCTACGACGGCAACGGCATGTTCCTCTCCATGGGCAACATCGCCGGCGACGGGCGCATCGGGCTGCTGTTCATGGACTTCGAACGCCCACACCGAATCCGAGCCCACGCCCACGCCGTCGTGAACCGTGACGATCCGATGATGGGTGACTACCCGGGGGCCGACCTCGTCGTCCGGGCCGAGGTGGCCGACATCTTCGTCAACTGTCCTCGCTACATCACCCCCCACACATCCGGCAGAGAAGCGAGATACATGCCCGATGCCAATGGCGAATCTCCCTTGCCTGGTTGGAAGAAGATCGATGCGCTGCAGCCATTCCTGCCGACACGATTCCAAGGACTCGCCGAGGCCGAAGATGACCTGATCACAGCGGACGAGTACGGCCAACGCCTGCTCCGCGGCGACGGCTGAGGTGCGTCATGGATCTCGATGAGCAGACCGATCCGAGTTGCTCGGTGGACCACACGCAAATCCGTTCTCGGATACCGACTCTTCGACCGATCATGTGGGGCCTGCTGGTCGGAGCCATCCAAGCGGCCTCCCCGGTCGCTCTCCGATGGCTCGAACCCGCGACCCTCCACGCGCTGTACATCGCCTTCATCGCCGCCATCTACATCGGCTTCGCTGTAGCGGACGGCAGACCACGAGTGATCGCGGTCGAGAGCTCGGTCGCCGCTGTGTTCCTGATCCTGGCCGCTGTGGGCGTCACTGGGTCAGCCTGGCTGCTGGTGGCCGGCTATGGCGCTCACGGAGTCAAAGACCTCTGGCAGCACCGAACCCGATTCGTCACCGGCACTCGATGGTGGCCCCCGTTCTGCGCCACGATCGACTTCCTCGTCGCGGTGATCCTCGCCGTCGGGATCGTCGTCGGAGTGTCCCCACGCTGACCGATCGGCAACCGGTCTGGGGTCACCGAACGAGTCATCCGCCGACCGCTACCCCGGCGGCGGCGTGCGTGATGTCTTCGATGGGTTGATCGGCCCGACGCACGAGCACGACCGCTGCTGCGCAGGCGAGCGCTGAGAGCCCGCCCACTGCGAACGGAATCCGGGGTGATGAGACCTGGATGACCCATCCCATCAGGAGCGCTCCGATGGGTGTGCTGCCGAACCAGGCCATCTGCTGCAGTGCCATGACCCGTCCTTGCATCGCCGGTTCGGTGGCCTGCTGCAGCACCACCGTGTCGACCGATTGGAACGACGCGGACGCGAATCCCAATGGGATGCTGAGTGCGACGAATGCCCAGTATCCGGGGGCCAGTCCGAGCGCGAGGAGGGTCGCCGCGAATCCGGCGAGCACGATGCCGAGCGTGCGGCGCGAGTCGGGCTTCACGCCGGCGATGTAGATGCCACCGAGGATCGAGCCGATCGCGCTGACGCTCATTGCCGTGCCGATCGATCCGGCACCGAGGTCGAACTCGAATCGAACCATCGACGGGAAGGTCGTCTGGAAGTTCAAGGCCATCGTGCCGACGACGACCATCGCAAGGAGAGGTCGGCGCACGTCGGGTTGGTTGCGGACGTAGGCGAAGCCTTCACGCAACTTGCCTTTGGTCCGGCCGAGGAGTGGACGGGCGATCAGTTCGCTTCGACAGACACCGGCGAGCGCGCCGATCACGACGAGATACGAGGCAGCGTTGACGGCAAAGCAGATCCCGACGCCGAATCCTGCGATCAGGGCTCCAGCGAGCGCTGGGCCGACCAGGCGTGACATCGAGCTGATGGTGCTGTTGGCGGCCACCGCGCTGGGGAGCAGATCGGGACCCACGAGTTGGAACAGAATCGCCTGCATGGCAGGACGTTCGACAGCGAGGAGCAGTCCGAGCATCGTCGTGAGCAGGTAGATCGCCCACATGCTGGTGTGACCTGCGGCGATCATCGCCCCGAAGCCCAGTGCGACGAGACCTGAGCCCGTCGAGGTCGCAATGAGGAGCCGGCGGTTGTCGATCTTGTCGGCGAGGACGCCGGCAGGTGCTCCGAGGAGGAGCATCGGCAGAAACTGCAGCGCCATGACGATGCCGAGTTGATCGCTGCGGTCGGTGAGGTCGAGTACGAGCCAGGTGACAGCGAGCGCTTGGGTCCACGAGCCGACACTCGAGATGATCTGGCCGATGAAGTAGCGCCGGAAGTTCCGGGCGCCGAAGGCTGCGAACCGTGCCTTCTCGGTCACGGCGTGTCCTCGTGGTTGTTGCTTTCGTTCTGTACTCATCTGAACCTCCTGCAGCGACGGTGCGCCGAATGCGGCGGGCCCCGCAACTTTCGTTGCTGGTTCTGGGAATCCGATGTTGAATTGGGCGATGACAGCGGCCTCGGAGACGACGAACGTGCTCGCTGGGGTCGCCAGTCGCCTGCGGGCGCTGCGCACTGAGCGCGGGCTGACGTTGATCGAGCTGTCGAAGACGACGGGAATCTCGAAGAGCACCCTGTCGCGTCTCGAGACAGGGCAACGCAAGCCGAGCCTCGAGTTGTTGCTTCCGATCGCGCGGGCGTATCGAGTCGCGCTCGACGACCTCGTCGGCGCTCCCGAGGTCGGCGACTCGCGAATCCGGCCTCAACCGCAGAAGCGCGGGGCACGCGTTGTCGTGCCACTGACCCAGCATCCGAATGGAATGCATGCGTGGAAGGTGTTGATCCCTCCCGAACGCGGACGACGACAGCTCAAGTCGCACGACGGGTACGAATGGTTGTACGTCCTCAGCGGCGAGTTGCGGTTGCTGCTCGGCGGCCACGACCTCACGATGCAGGCCGGCGAGGTCGCCGAGTTCGACACCCAGGTACCCCACTGGTTCGGCGCGGCCGGCGATCAACCGGTCGAGGTCCTCAGCCTCCTCAGCCGGCCCGGCGAACGCGCCCACATCCGCGCCGCGCCTCGTCGCACGACTTCCCGATGACGACAATGGACCAGGAGGGTGGCGCGGAAGCCGGAGGAATCGTGCTGCTGAGCACGAAGCTGCACCCACCGCGCCGACGTCGCACTCTCGTGGCCCGCCCTCGCCTACGCGACCTCGCCACGCGGAGTGGGCACCCTGCGTTGACCTTGATATCGGCACCCGCCGGTTTCGGCAAGACCACCCTGGCGACCGACTGGTTCGCCGGCGAGCGCACCACCGCGTGGCTGTCGCTCGACGCGCGAGACGACGACCCCGAGCAGTTCTGGAGTTACGTCCTTGCTGCACTCGCAACCGTGACCCCCGAATTGATCGCAGACACTGCTCCCCCGATCCGGACTGGCCGGACACCGCTGGAGACCGTCGTCGCCACACTGATCAACGACCTCGAGACCGCGTCGCAGGACATCGTCTTGGTGCTCGACGACTACCACGTCATCACCGCCCCGGAGATCCATGGCTCCGTCGCGTTCCTGCTCGAGCACCTCCCGCCGCAGCTCAGCCTGGTGATCGTCACCCGCGCCGATCCCCCGCTCCCCCTCGCTTCGCTTCGAGCGGAAGGCGCTCTTCTCGAGGTGCGCGCTGCCGACCTGCGTTTCACGGTCGACGAAGCTGCCGCGTACTTGAACGGCGCAATGGAACTGACCCTGACGACAACTGACGTCGACGTGCTTGAAGCACGTACCGAAGGCTGGATCGCCGCCCTGCAACTCGCTGCGTTGTCGATGCAGGGTCGAACGGACCCGGCCTCGTTCATCCGCGAGTTCGCGGGAGACGACCGGTTCATCCTCGACTACCTCGCCGATGAGGTCCTGGAGCGCCAGACCGCACGAATCCGCGAGTTCCTCCTCGACACGTCGATCCTCAGCCGGCTCACCGGCCCGCTCTGCGCAGCCGTGACCGGCCAGGACGACGCCAAGGCAATCCTCGACGAGCTGGACCGATCGAACATGTTCCTCGTTCCCCTCGACGACCGCCGCACCTGGTATCGGTATCACCATCTCTTCGGCGAAGTCGTCCGGGCGAGACTTCTCGACGAGCAACCCGACCGGATCGTCGAACTCCACCGCCGAGCGAGCGATTGGTACGCCGGCAACGATGACCCTCACGAAGCGATCGCCCACGCGCTCGCCGGCGACGACACCGAGCGAGCTGCCGAACTGATCGAACGCGCTGCCCCCGCCATGCAACGGGCACGCCACGAGTCGCAACTGCGGAGCTGGCTCGAAGCACTCCCCGCCGACATCTACAACGACCGACCGGTGCTCGCCATGGCACTCATCGGCGCCCGCATGGCGACCGGCGACACCCGCGATCTCGACGCACTGCTCGAGATCGTCGACTCCTGGCTCGAGCGGACCGACTCCCCGATCGTGTTCGACGACGTCGCATACGGACGTCTGCCTGCGATGGCCGCCGTACATCGAGCCGGACTTGCGCTGTTGGCAGGCGACACCGACGCGACCATCGAGCACGCGGAACGCGTACTGGAGTTGGCCGGCGACGATGACCACCTCCAGCGTGGCGCAGCCATGGCGCTGATCGGTCTGGCCCACTGGAGCCGAGGCAACCTCGACGACGGACGCACGTGCTACGCGGCGTCCGTCACCCACTTCGAGACCGGCAGCTACCTGCCTGACGTCATGGGCTGCTCACTGGCCCTCGCCGACATCCTGATCACCCAAGGACGATTGAGCGACGCCCAGCGCACTTTCGAGTCTGCGCTGCGGCACACCGCCGATCAACCCGGGCTCCGCGGTGCAGCCGACATGCACGTCGGCCTCAGCCTGCTCGCCATCGAACACGACGACCTCGACATCGCTGCTGAACACCTCCGCGCCAGCGCAGACCTCGGCGAGCACATGGGACTGCCGCAGCGCCCCTACCGTTGGAGGGTCGCAACGGCGCGGCTCCACGAAGCCCACGGCGACCTCGACAAGGCGCTCGAACTCCTCACCCAGGCGGAGGCGCTCTACAACACCGACTACCTGCCCAGCGTCCGCCCGGTCACTGCATCGAAAGCCAGGATCGAGGTCAAACGTGGAGATCTCGATGCAGGAGCGAGGTGGGCGGACGAGCGGGGCCTCTCCGCCCACGACGAACTCAGCTACGTCCGCGAGTACGAACACATCACCCTCGCCGCCGTGCTCCTCACCCGAGGGTCAGCAGATGCTGTCGAGCAGGCCGCCGGGCTGCTTCGCCGCCTGCTCACCGCCGCCGACGACGGTCACCGAGACGGCAGCGCAATCGAGATCCTGGTACTCCTCACCTTGGCCGAATCGCGAGCGGGCGACGACGCCGCCGCAACGACGACGCTGACAAAGGCGCTCGCCCTGGCCGAACCGCAGGGGTACGTCCGCACGTTCCTCGACGCCGATCCAGCAGTGACCGACCTGCTCCGTCCGCTCGCCGTCGGGAGCGACGGGTACGCCGCCCGGATCCTGGCATCGGCGAGGTCCGCACCGTCGCGGCGCCGCTCCCGCTCGACCGATCCCGACCAGCTGAGCGACCGCGAACTCGACGTCCTCCGGCTGCTGCGCAGTGACCTCAGCGGACCCGAAGTCGCACGGGAGCTGCACGTGTCGCTCAACACGCTGCGCACCCACACCAAGCACATCTACACCAAACTCGGCGCCACCAACCGGCGCGAAGCGGTGACCCGCGCCGCCGAACTGGGGCTCTGAACAGGCGCGATCGAACAGTCGCCGACAATCACCACGGCGTATCACCACATCATGTGATGTGCGCTCACCAGGTACGTCCGTACGTTCGCCTCGTGAGCACCGACGATCTCATCAACGAGCCAGCCGACCGGCAACCAACCGCTGATCACGTGCCCGCCCAGCGCTACGAGATCCGCGTACAAGGACACCTCGGTCCTCGTTGGGCGTGCCGGTTCGACGGCATGAATCTGACCGCCGCGGACGACGGCACCACCGTCATCTGTGGACCGGTCGTCGACCAGGCCGCATTGCACGGCCTCCTCCAAACCGTGCGCGACCTCGGCATCACCCTGTTGTCGCTGATTCCGCTGCCCGCGGACGGGACGGTCGACCAGCCCGCCAACTCCCACAACCACACCCATCACAACTCACCAGGAGCAACCCCATGATCACTGTCACCGGAATCACCAAGCACTACGGCACGCGCATCGCCGTCGACGACCTGACATTCACCGTGGCCGCCGGCCGCGTCACCGGCTTCGTCGGCCCGAACGGAGCCGGCAAGTCGACCACGATGCGAATGATGGTCGGGCTCACCCACCCCGACCAGGGCGAGATCCGCTACGACGGCGTCCGCTACAACGACCTCCGGCACCCCGCCCGCCTGGTCGGCTCGGTACTCGACACACGCTGCATGCACCCCGGCCACACGGCTCGAAACCACCTTCGAGCCATGGCCGCCATGAGCTCGATCCCGGCGTCCCGGGTGGACGAGGTGCTGATCGAAGTCGGTCTCGACTCGGCCGCCGACCAACGCACCGGCGGATTCTCCCTCGGCATGCGCCAACGCCTCGCCCTCGCCGGCGCCCTGCTCGGAGACCCTCAGGTCCTGCTACTCGACGAACCGTCGAACGGACTAGACCCCGACGGCATCCGCTGGCTACGCCTCTACCTCACCGACTTCGCACGCCGCGGCCGCTCCGTGTTCGTGTCGAGTCACCTCATCAGCGAGCTCAGCATGTTCGCCGACGACCTCGTCGTGATCGGCGGCGGCAAACTGCTGGCCGCCGACACCGTCGAGGCGATCACCGCCCGGCAGACAGCGACCGTCGTCGCCGAGACAGCCCAACCAGCCGAACTCGCCCGCGTGCTGGCCGGGCCGAACGTCACCGTCGAGACCACCGGCGACCGACTGATCGTTCGCGGCAGCACCAAGGCCACGGTGTCCCAGATCGCCTTCGACAACGGCATCCGCCTGCTCGAACTCAGCGAAATCGCGCCATCGCTCGAGGAAACCCTCCTCGACATGACCGGATCCTCCGCCGAATTCGCCTCGCCCTGAACCCCAAACCCACCTCGAACCCAAAGGACCAGAACCATGACCGCCACCAGCACCACCATCCCCAGCCCGACCATTTCCTGGACGACCAGCGGCCGCTCCGCCGTCCGTACCCGATCCGACGATGTCCGAGCCGTCCCAGCCGCCCTCCGAAGCGAGTGGATCAAACTGACCGCCCTCCGAGCCAACAAGGTCATCCTCGCCCTCACCGCCATCACCGGTGGCGTCATCGCAGGAGTCCTGGCCGCAACCGCCACCGATCCCACCCTCACCGCCTCCGAGCTGTTCATCTACCCGCTGCCGTTGGTGGCCATGCTGGCCTCGGTCGTGGGAATCCTAATGTTCACTGGCGAAGCCCAGCACGGCACGTTGGCGGTCGCCCTGGTCGCCCGGCCCGCCCGCTGGGTGATCGTGGCAGCCAAGACGATCACGGCAACCACGGCCGGTCTGGCCCTGGGCACCGCCGGCATGATCGCCGGGTTCGCCGGCGCTGCCGTCGGTGGCGCACCGCTCGGCATCGGGTCGGTCCTCACGTCCCGTGCGCTGTGGGCCCTGCTGTACATCGCCCTGGCCGCCCTGATCGGCCTTGGCGTCGGCATGATTGCCCGCCACACCGCCGGGGCCATCACCGGACTCCTCTTGTGGTCGTTCGTCATCGAGAGCCTGTTCGCCCCGGCCATCCCACAAGGCGTCCGCCACTTCCTGCCCTTCAGCGCCGGCTACCGCCTCCTCGACGCCGGTCCGAACTTCGAGGCCCCCGTCGCCATCGCCGATCTGCTGACCCGTCCCCAGTACGCCGTCATCTTCGGCGGCTACGCCCTGATCAGCCTCGCCATCGGCACGCTCCTGCTCTACCGGCGGGACTCCAACTGAGCTCCAGCCAACGGCAGCGACGAGAGGGACCCGGGCCGTCGGCCCGGGTCCCTTCTCGTCATCACGCGGCAGTACCAGCCAGGCGCTCGGGCGTAAGTGGTGGCCACCTTCAGCGATCCACTGAGCACGTAGGCAAGATCGACGCCCGCGCCGCCGCGTTTGCGCTCGCCGGTTCGCTCGTGCCTTCCGTTCCTACGAGTGTTCCTGCGGGTCTCGAAGGTCGGGGCCCACAGAAGGAGGAATCATGAACGGCTATGTCGCTCAACGTCGCGGTCGGTTCTACGCAGTCATCTATCACGGTCGGGATCCGATCACCGGCAAAGAACTCCGGCGGTGGCATCCAGCGGCACCGACCGCGCCGAAGCCGAGGCGCTCGCACGCAAGCTCGCCGCCGCCGAAACAAGACGCGTCGACGCGTCGCGTTCGTTGAGCTTCGGTGCCTACCTGACCACACAGTGGCTGCCGGGAAAGAAGCTGCGCCTCGCCACGAGCACCTACCGCGGCTACGAACGCAACGTCCGGCGTCATGTCCTGCCCGCACTCGGCAAGGTGACACTGAGGCGGTTGACCTACCAGCAGATCGAGGGCCTCTACGACCGGCTCCTCAACCCCCTCGACGGTCGCGGATTGCACCCCAAGACCGTCTACGAGATCCATCTCGTCATCCGAGGAGCGCTCGACGACGCCGCACGGCGCGGACTCGTCACCCGCAACGTCGCCGAAGTCGCCCGCGCTCCGAAACAACGAGGCACCCAACGCGTCGAAGGCACGGCGTGGACCGACACCGAACTCCGCGCCTTTCTACGCGCGGCGGCCGGGCACCGCTACTTCCCGATTCTGTGGCTTGCGGCCAACACCGGCATGCGACGCAACGAACTCGTCGGACTCAAGTGGACCGACATCGACTTCACCCGACAACGCCTCGCGCTCAACCGCGGTCTCGTCGCCGTCGGCTACGAAGTTCACGAGACCCGCGGCAAGACCAAGACCGCCCGTCGCAACATTGCCCTCGATGCCACCACCATGACCGTGCTGGCCGGCTGGCGGGCCCTACAGGCAGCAGAGTTCGCCGCGGTCGGTATCGACAACTCCGAGCAGTGGATGTTCACCAACGGTGACGGCGATGTCGTGCACCCTCACGCCATCTACCAAGCGTTCACCCGGATCGTGAACAACGCCCGCGTCCGGCGGATCCGGTTCCACGACCTCCGCCACACCCACGGCTCGCTGCTGATCCAAGCCGGCGTCCCCGTCAAGGTCGTCTCCGAACGCCTCGGACACGCCAACATCGCCTTCACCATCCAGACCTACCAACACCTCCTGCCAGGCATGCAAGAGAACGCCGCCGACATCACCGAACAGCTCAGCGCGCCCGTTCCCACGGCCGCAACGACGCCGGTAGAACGTCGTGGGACCACCCGGAGGAAGACCGCCTGAGGCGGTGGAACACCCCGTCAACGACAAAGGCCCAGGTCGCTGACCTGGGCCTTCGCTCGCAAATTGGTGGCGGGGGCAGGATTTGAACCTGCGACCTTCGGGTTATGAGTAGTTTGCTCCGCTCCTGGTAGATGGGTTCCACCCCTGCTCACAGCCGATTTCTCATTGACCGTGAGTCCCCGTTGTTCACCGCTGTTTACCGTGATGCTGGTACATGGTTGGTACATGAAACCGCTCCATCGCTCGACC
>JBGTEH010000366.1:0-13729 GCA_041747915.1 Ilumatobacteraceae bacterium | reverse complement strand
ACCTCCTCTGCGTTCGTGACGACGTCAGGCATCGGGTCGTGGAACGTGCGATCACGACCCCATCGGCTGCGACCACGCAGCACGCCCAGCAATCGACGGATGGCGATTCCCCAGATCCACGCCGCCGGCTCGCCGGTGCCGTTCCACTTGGCGGCACTCCGCCAGACCGCGACGAACGTGTCCTGCAGCGCCTCGTCGACGATGTCTGCATCGCCGCACCGACGGGTCAGCCGCAGCCTCACCCACACCACATGGCGGTCGTGCAGGAACCTCAAAGCCTCGCGGTCGCCATCGGCAACCGCGGCGAGGAGCTCCGCGTCGGTGCGGTCGTGCATCGGAAACCTCCGCAACCGATTCTGCTCCATCGCAAGGCTGTCGCGTGAGATGACGAACTCGGTTCACGATCGCGCACAACGCCGACCAAGTGGTCGAACGGCGCCGGACCGACATCGGGCGACGCCTTCCAGGCTGTGTTGGTTGAGACACCGAGTTGCGACACGATGGGCTCGTGTCCTCCGAACGCGACATCCGACAGGCCCTTGTTGCCATCATCGGGGACTCGGTGGTTCCGCGCGATGAACTACTCGAGGCTGTGTCGACGACCACACAGATCGGAAGTGCCACCGCAGCGCGTCGCGCCTGCGTGCCCACCTCGGAATCGACGACTGACGCTTCAGCGAACACACCCGAGCCTGGGCGCTGGCGGATACAACGATCGAGGTGCGTCTGGCCGGTCAACGACGGCGTCGAGGTCATTGCATAGAGTTGGACTTCCAACGAACAAGGAGTACGCGTGTCGAATGCCTCCCTCGAAACACCGATGATCATCGAGCGGGTGGGCGTGGTCGGCGCCGGGCTCATGGGTTCGGGCATCGCCGAAGTCTGCGCCCGTGCCGGGCTCGATGTGCTGATCGGCGAGACCGACGCTGCTGCAGCCGAGGCCGGACGTGCGCGCCTGCTCACCTCACTCGACCGCGGTCTGGTGTCGGGCAAGCTCACCGAGGGTGAACGCGACAGTGCTGTCGCCAGGCTGGCGTTCACCACCGATCTCGGCGACTTCGCAGACCGACAACTGGTCGTGGAGGCGGTGGTCGAAGACGAGCGGACCAAGACCGATGTCTTCTCGACGCTCGACAAGGTGGTTGCCGACGAACGCGCGATTCTGGCGAGCAACACCTCGTCGATACCGATCATGAAGCTGGGTATAGCGACACAACGACCCCAACAGGTCGTCGGAATTCACTTCTTCAATCCGGTGCCCGTGCTCAAACTGGTCGAACTCGTGACGAGCCTGATGACGTCGCCCGAAACCGTTGACGCAGCCAAGCACTTCGCCGAGGAGACGCTGCACAAGCGCGTGATCCACAGCCAGGACCGCGCTGGCTTCGTGGTCAATGCACTGCTCATCCCGTACCTGCTGTCGGCCATCAGGATGATGGAGTCCGGCTTCGCCACCGCGGACGACATCGACGCCGGCATGGTCGAGGGGTGCAACCATCCAATGGGTCCGCTACACCTGACCGATCTCATCGGACTCGACACGACTCTCGCTGTGGCCGAAAGCCTCTACGCCGAGTTCAAGGAACCGCTCCACGCACCCCCACCGCTGCTGTCGAGGATGGTCGAGGCCGGCCTGCTCGGCCGGAAGACCGGCCGCGGCTTCTACGAGTACACCCGACGCTGACCACGGGTGGTCCACGACACTGCGGCAGTAGCTGCCGATGAATCAGACGATCAACCTCACCGATGAGCAGCGGCAGTTCCGGCATGCGGAAGCGTTCAGGGATGGCCACTTGAGAACCGTCTCTCAACTTCGCGGCGAGATCAACCCCACCTCGTAGGCGTAGATGACCGCCTGCGTGCGATCGCGCAACTGGAGTTTGGCGAGCACTCGACTGACATGCGTCTTGATCGTCGCCTCGCCCAGAATCAGTTCCTTCGCGATCTCATGATTGGAGCGACCCGTCGCGATCAGCGTCAGTACCTCGCGCTCGCGGTCCGTCAGTGTTTGCAAGGCCGTGTCCGTCGTTGGTCCGCAGTCGCTCGACGAGGTGGCGAGGAATCGCTCGATGAGCCGCTTCGTGGTGCTCGGCGCCAGCAGGGCGTTGCCTGCCTGAGCGATTCTGATCGCGTCAACGATCTGTTGAGCCGGGGCGTCCTTCAGCAGGAACCCGACCGCACCGGCCCGCAGTGCGGCATATACATGCTCGTCGAGATCGAAGGTGGTGAGCATGAGCACCCGTGCGGGTTCGCCGGCGTGGGTGAGTTGGGCGGTCGCCGTCACGCCGTCAATTCGAGGCATCCGGATGTCCATCAAGATGACGTCGGGTCGGCATCGTCGGACCACCTCGGCGACATCGGCGCCGTCCTCGACGTCGCCGACAACGGTCATGTCGGATTCTTCGGTGAGAATCGTGCGCAAGCCTGCGCGCACGAGCGGCTGGTCGTCGACGAGCAGGACCCGGATCTGTTGAGCAGTCACAGGGGTGTCTCGGCGCCCACTTTGACCGGCAACGTGCAATGAAGGGTCCATCCGCCGGCACTGTCTGATGGCCCGGCGCGCATCGCTCCGCCCGCCAGTGCGATCCGTTCGCGAACACCGATCAGGCCGTGTCCGACGCGTCCGCCGGCGATTGCGGACTGGGCGCCCGCTCGGTTGGCGACGTCGATCACGATGTCGCGTGTCGTGTAGTCGATGTTCACCATCACGGGCGCGCCGGGTGAATGCTTTCGAGCGTTGGTCATGGCTTCCTGCACGATTCGGTACACCGTGAGGGCGGTGTGGGCACTGACCTCAGGCCGCGCCCCGGTCTCGACGAAGGTGACGTCGAGGTCGGGATCGGCACCGATCAACGCGGGGAGTTGATCGAGCGTGGGTTGTGGCGAAGCGATCGAGCCCGCATCGCCCTCGTCGCGAAGTACGTCGAGCAGCGAGCGAAGTTCTGTCATTGCCGAACGTGCAGTCTGCTCGATGATGCGCAGGGCGGCGGCTCCTTCGTCGGGCGACCGGTGCACGACACGCTGAGCGGCTCCCGACTGCAGCACGATGATGCTCACGCTGTGGGCGACGATGTCGTGCAGTTCACGGGCGATCCTCGTGCGCTCGTCGGTGATTGCAGCCCGTTTCTCCAGTTCGTGCTCACGAGTCAGCAACACTGCTCGGGATTCGGCGTCGGCGACCCGCTCGCGTCGGCGCAGCACGTTGTCACTGATGACGATGGCCACCAACAACGCCACGGAGTCGGTGATCAGCGTCGACCCGACCTGCTGGATCGTGCCGTCGATGAGCCCCGCCAATGCCTGCAGCGCCACGCCACCCACGGCGACGGCCACGATGGCGGCGAGTGGCCGATCCTGGCGATGCAGGGTGGCCGAGAACGCCAGAAAGTAGCCGACGAGGGCGAGGCCGGTCTCCGGTTCACCCACCGCGATGACCATCGTGTTGGCGAGAATTGTGGCGGCCAGGGCACCGGTCGGCCAACGTCGTCGCCAGGCGATCGGTGCCACCACGCACGCGATGAGAGCAACACTGAGCGCGTCCCAGGCACGATCATCGGCACCAGGCGCAACCGAGACCCGGGGGATGACGAAGAGCACGCCGACAGACACTGCGATCACCCCATCGACGTAGGGAGCCGCCCATCGAGGCGTCCACCGGTGTGCGCCAATGGGGGTCAGCCCGACCGACATTGGGATGAGCGTAGAACGGTTCGGGGTACCGCAGGTCACCCAAATGGATGATCTTGTGCTCGCCGAATCAGCCGCCCGACGGAGTCGGCAGCAACTCCTGCCTGATGGTCACGCCCTTCGCGAACCGAGATGGTGGTGTCCATGAAGACACAACTCACCAATCCCACTCACAGCGGCTCGGTCGCGCCCCTCCGTTCGCGTCGGGCCGCCCACTTCCTCGCCCCGTGTCTCGTCGTGGGCATCGTCGGTCTGAGCGCCTGTTCCGGCGGTTCCGAGAACATCACAGTTTCGGGCCCGACGTCGACGAGTACGGGCGACCCGACCAACTCGCTGCCGTCGGCGACAACAGCTGAGTCGCCCGACGCCGGCTCTGACGAAGCGGCCATCGCTGCCACGACCGCGTTGTTCGCATCGATCGATCCGCAGGGGCCTGGCTGCTCGGTCGCGGTGCACCGCGATGGGCGGACGGTATTTGCCAACGGGTATGGCCTGTCCGATGTCGACCGTCGAACACCGATCAATGCGGAAACGAGGTTCGACATCGCGTCGGTGGGCAAGCAGTTCACGGGCACCCTGATCCTGTTGCTCGCCGAGGAGGGCGTACTCCTCCTCGATGACCCGGTGAGTACATGGCTTCCGCAGCTTCCTTCATGGGCTGACACCATGACGGTCGAGCAGCTGATGCATCACACCGCCGGACTTCCCGATTACGGCGAACTGTTGCTCGCCGACGGATTCACCTTCGACTCGGTGACAACGAACGACGACGTCATCGCGACGCTGCAGGAGTTGCCGGCGCCGGTCACCGAACCGGGCGCCACGTACCTGTACAGCAACACCGACTATGTGCTGCTCGCCGAGATCGCAGCGGCTGCGACCGGTGAGACGTTTGCCGCCCTCTTGCAGAACCGCATCTTCGAGCCGGCGCAGGCCGACATGATCCTCGACCCGACGCATACGGCGCCTGGTATCGCGGTCGCCTACTACCGGCAGAACGACGACCAACCGTGGGCGCCCATCGCGAGTGGGTGGGCTCAGGTCGGTGACGGTTCGATCACCACGACACCCGAGCAACTCGCTCGATGGAGCAGCCAGTACTGGTCCCCCACGATCGGCGGTCCAACGATCAACGATGAGCGGATCGCCAACGCCGCAGAGACTGGGTTGCCCCTGTTCGGTGGCCTGCAATATGGCGCCGGTGTCCTGACGGGCCATCTCGACAGTGGCGAGATGTTCATCGGGCACGAGGGCCAGTGGGGCGCGTTCTCGACCAGTTGGGGGGTCGTGCCTGATGCCCGACTCGCGGTTGCCGTGAGCTGCAACGTCACCGGCCTCGTGCCCTCGGAACTTCCCGCCGCCGATCTCTTGGGAATCTGGCTCGCTGGACAATCAGGGCTTGGTAACGCTATCGTTACCGTAGCTGGTCCTGGGTGAGGCCATCGAAAGGAGACGGGATGATCGACGCTGAGTTCGGGGGTCGGTTGCTGCTGGCGTTCAACTCACCCGAGAAACTGCCGGTGCACCAACTGTTCAACGAGTGGTGGAGCCATGCGCCCGCCGAGGTGTCCGCGGGGTACGTCGACCAACTGCTCGCCGACGATCGGTTCAGGGAGTTCATCGAAGTCGGCTGGTTCGCCGAGCCGCTCGACCTGGCTCAGCTGGGTGACATGGTCGAGGGATCACTCGGGCTGGCCTACCACCATTGGATCGTCGACAATGGTCTGACCGCCTCGATCGCTGTGGATTACCGGCAGTTCCACGAGATGTTGGAGGGCAGCGGTCGGCTGGACGCGATGCCGACCGAACTCCGATTTGCGATCCTGCGTGGGTTCCAGGTGCACGACTTCCTGCACGTCCTCACCGGGTACGACGCGAGCCCGCGAGGAGAGATTGCGCTCCAGGCGTTCAGCCTGGCCCAGTTCCCGTTCCCCTACTTCGGGATGTGGATGTCGATCGTGACCACGCAGATGACCTTCCACCGCCCGAGCATGATCGTGCCGACCATGGATGCGATCAGCGACGGATGGCAGTACGGCCGGGCGACGTCCAACTTGATGGTCGAGCCGTGGGAAACCATGCTCGAACAACCACTCGACGAACTGCGTGAGCGGTTGGCCGTCGTGCCGAGTCCGGTCGCCGCGCGAATAATGGCCCGTGCAGCCTGAACCGGTGCAGTCCGCACGCGACTGGCCCGATTTCGTCTGGTCGGTCGGCGAGGAGGGCTCTGACCCGATCGTCGACGTCGACGGTCGGCCGTTGCGCCACGACCAATACGCACAAAGCGGCCACTACGACCACATGGCCGACGATCTGCGTTCGGTCGCCGGGCTCGGCGTCGAAGTGGTCCGCTACGGCATGCCGTGGCGCATCGCCGAGCCCGAACCCGGCGTGTACGACTGGGCACTGTGGGATCGAGCGCTCGGTGCCTGCAATGACGCCGGACTCGTGCCCGTGATCGACCTGTTGCACTTCGGGCTTCCCGACCATCATCCTGCATTCGCCGACCCGGCATGGATCGACGCCTTCTGCCGTTACGTCGAGGCTTTCCTCGATCGCTACCGCGAACCGATGTGGTTCACGCCAGTGAACGAGCCTGGCATCACGGCGACGATGACCGCGCGGTGGGGGCTGTGGAACGACCAGCTCCGCAGCAGCGCCGATCACGCTCGCGTGCTGACCAACATCGTGCTCGCCAACCTCGAAGCGATCGCGCGAATCCGGGATGATCGGGGCGGCTGGTGGATCAGCTCCGAGGGCTTCGATGTGCACGTCGACCCAAGTGGTTCGATGCCCGACAAGCTCGAACGCCGCCAGGCCATCAACTGGCTCGTCTGGGACCTCCACTTCGGACTCGACCCCCTGCCGGCGGCGGCCGCGTATCTCGCCGGGATCGATGGCGACGTCCTGGCACGCATTCGCGATCTCGCCGTGCAGGATCAGGTCCTTGCCGGTCACGACTTCTACCCGACCTCGATCCAGTGCGTCGATGGTTGCCGTCCCGAGTGGACGATCCGGGAACGAGTCGATCTCGGAATGACCGAACTACGCCGCTGGCACGAACGCTACCGACGGCCGATGTGGATCTCGGAGACCTCGAACCTGTCCCTGCCGGTCGATGATCAGGTCCCCTGGCTCGACGCGCTGACCGAGGGTCTCGATGGGTTGCGCGGCGACGGCGTACCGGTGCGGGGGCTGTGCTGGTACAGCCGCGGCGACCAGTACGACTGGCAGACGGGCCTCTACCGGCCGACCGGCGCTGTGAACGAGGTCGGGCTGTTCGACGCCGATCGCAGGCGCCGGCCAGTCGCCGATGCGTTCGCCGCGCTGGCCCAGTCCCAACGCCGTCTCGAACACGCACACGAAGGAGATGACCGTGCACATCGGTGACGACATCCTCGACACCGTCCGCAACGACGGGTACGCAGTGATGGAGGGGTTCCTCTCCCCCGACGAACTCGACGCCGCCAGGGCCGGGTTGTTCGAGGAATTCCCACACCACGACGAGTACTTCGCCGACCCGGAGCAGTACCGCCACCTGGTCAAGCACCCATTCGCAGGATTGCGCCTCGGGCCGTTCGATTCGTGGCCACTCACCAGGACTGCGTTCCATCCCGACCTCGTGAATGCGGCAGAACGGTTCTGCGGCACGGCAAGCCTCGACCTCTACAAGATCGAGCTGTGGGGAAAGTACAGCGGATCCGTCGACTACGACCAGCGCCACCATCGCGACTTCGGCAACCACAGCCTCGTCGTTCCCCGCCGCGACCACCGCTGGCCGCAACTCACGACGTTCATCCTGCTGTCGGACGTGACCGAACTCGACGGGCCCACCAAGATCATCCCGCGCAGCATCGGCGACGACATCGAGCTCATCCCGCACGACCTCGAACGGGGGACTCTGGTCGATCAAGAGATGTCGATCACGGGATCGGCAGGGTCGATCTTCCTGTACACCACCGACGTACTGCACCGCGGGTCGGCGATGACGGGCACCGAGCGCAGCCGGTTCGTGCTGCTCGCCGACTACGCCGCTCGCGGCAACCCATGGATGGGCAAGATGAGCTGGCCCGGGCTCGCCAACCGACCGGCGTTCGCCACATTGCTCGCCAATGCCAGCTCGCGGGAGCGCGACCTCTTCGGCTTCCCACCGCCTGGGCACGAGTACTGGAACGAGCAGACCCTTCGTGACGTTGCGGCCCGATGGCCGGGCATCGACATGACCCCGTACACGAGTGACCGGCCGTGACCCCACAGCCATGAGCCCCCGGCCCGCGACAACAGTCCGACGCCCACGCCTGCCCGCTGGCCGCACCGGCAGCGACGGCCGAGCCGCCACCAAGGCCGACCGACGCTCGCAACTCCTCGATGCGGCGGCGTGGCTCGTCACCGAGAAAGGTGTCGCGGGTTTCACCATGGAGGGGCTCGCCAATGCCGCGGGCGTCAGCAAGGCACTCCCGTACCGGCACTTCTCCAATGCCAACGATGCGCTGGTCGAGTTGATGTACCGAGAGGTCGGACGCCTCGGTCAGGCAATGGTGGCTGCCTGTAACGGGCTCGACGAGGGTGACGTCATGATCGCAGCAGCCATCGGCGCCTACTTCGACACGATCGCCGACCGCGGCGGCCTGCTCAACTCATTGGCCGGACCCGGCTCACCAGTGCCTGAGTTCGCCGGCGAAGGAACCCGGGCGGCTCCGGCGTTCCTCGTCGAACTCCTCCGAAGCGGGTACGACCTGACGGGCCAACCCGCAACGCTCGCTGCCTGGCTGATCACGGGACTGGCCATAGCGGGGAGCGACAGCTGGGCCCGAGGCGACGGAACCAGAGAGGCGATCGAGCCCGTGACCACTGCGGCGATCGTCAGCACGATCCACGCCGTGATCCGAACAGCGCACGGACTCGACTACTTCGCTCAGGACTCGCGCGAGTCCTGAGGCTCGATCCACCGATGGTGATCGGGTGAGGTAGGGCGCGTATCCCCGTGAGAGGTCTCCTGAGCTGGGACGATTGACGTCTTCTACCTCGTCAGTATCCACAGCCCAGGAGACACTTTCAGTGAGCCGAGTGTCGCAGACCATCGACCGGATCCAAGTCACCTTCGACGACGAACATCGACCGCTGCTCCGAACGCCCGACTGGGGTCGGTGGATTCAGGGTTAGAGCCCGGCAGTTCGGCCACTTCGGCCGGTGTCGGAACGGTCCGCAGTTCCATGTCGACGACCAGAAAGAAGGGGTGTCACAGGGTTCACAGCCCGCGGCGTCCGCCTTCGCGCAGGAGCAGTTGGTGGGAGGCGAATCGTCCCTGTCCGGGTTGCGCTCCTTCTGCGGATCCGGTGGTGAGGCCGCCGTCGACCACGAGGGTGTGGCCCGAGACGAAGCCGGCACGATCCGACATCAGCCAGACCGCGGCCTCGGCGATGTCAACGGCGAGACCGGGCCGACCTTTGAGGGGTGTCGCCCGTGTCGTGAAGTACTCGAGCGAACGGTCGAGGGCGTCGGGGTCGCCGAAGATGACGTCGGCGTTCATGGGGGTGTTGTGCTTGCCAGGTGCGATGGCGCACGCTCGAACGCCGTACGGGCCGAGCTCGGCGGCGAGGTTCTTCGTGAACCCGACGATGGCCGTCTTGGCCATGTTGTAGGCGTGCGGTCCGAGCCCACCTTGCACGCCCGCTACGGAACTCGTTGCGAGGACGAGTCCGTGCCCCTGGGGCTTCATGACTCGGGCGGCGTGCTTCGAGCCGAGGAAGACCGACTTGAGCAGCACGTCGATCGAGAACTGCCACTCGTCGAGCGGCATCTCGTCGATCGGTCCGACGGCCCCGACGATGCCGGCGTTGTTGAACATGCAGTCGAGGCGCCCCCAGGCACCGACCGTCGCATCGATCACGCCGGCGATGTCGTCTTCGGAGGTGACGTCGACGTGTTCGAAGGTCGCTCGTTCGCCCAGCTCCTCGGCAAGTGCTCGTCCCTTGTCGTCCTGGATGTCGGCGATGACGACGCGTCCTCCTTCGGCGACGACGAGGCGGCAGGTGGCCTCGCCGAGCCCGGATGCCCCTCCGGTGACGATGACGATGTGGTTGTCGATCATGGACACGGTGCTGCTCCTCGCAGGGGAGCCACCGACGTCGGTCATCAACGACCGAGCGGCTCGGTGAGGCGCTGGCAGCTCGTTGCGCCGACGCCGAACAGGTTGGCCGTGAAGACGTGGTGCGGATCCACCTCCTGCTTGATGCGCAGGAGGTGGTCGTAGACCGAGCGATCGTCGAAGTACAGCGCCCACTGGTCGTCCAGGATCGGCTTCTCGTCGTCGACGAGCATGGGTCCCAACAGCACTCGACGCTCCTTGTCGTCGTCCCAGAGGTTGAGTTTGTTGCTGCGGACGTCGGCCGCGAGGGCGTTGGTGAACTTGATCGTCTTCTCCAGGGTGCCTGCGACCCCAGGGTCGTAGAAGATGTCGAACGCGAACCAGTAGTTGCCGTCGCGTTGTCCCATGGCGGTAACGATCGGCGGGTTGGCGAGGCCGGGCCCTCCGATCATGCCGACCTGGATCGCGGCTTTCATGCCGTAGTACTCGAACTCACCCTTGAGGCTCTCGACGTCGTGCACCTTCTTGGCCACCCACTCCGCGAAGGTGATGCCCAGCTCGTTCTTCTGCGACATGGTGCTGGTGTTCTTGCCGAACCACAGGAGCTTCTTGCAGGGCATGTTGAACTCGCGTGGGTTCTCGAAGGTGAGCGCCTTCATGATCGCGGACATCGGCGTGCACTGTGTGCCGTCCATCAGTTCGTCTTCGGGGAACAGCCGGTTCAGGAGGTGCATGGGGAGCATCCCGGCGACCTGCATGAATCGGTCGAAGACCCCGTTGACGTGCGAGTCGTCCTGGTCGGGGCCTTTGCTGTTGGTCCAGACGCCGAACACCACGATGGACGGAACAACCCAGTGGAAGTGGTCCGTGCCCACGAGGTTCGGGTACTTCTTCATCATCTCGTTGTCGAAGGTTTCGGGGAGGATGCTCGGGACGGCCGGGTCGTACTCCTCCCCCAGCGCGATCACAGTGAGACCGAAATCGGGGTCGTTGTTGGGGTCGTCGTTGATCTCGTTGATGATCTGCACCAGGTGCTGGAGGGTCGACTGCCGGAAGAACCACGCCATCTTGAAGCCGCGGGCCTTGGGGTGCTTCGCGTCGTCGATGTACTCGACGGTGATGCTGGTGACGACGCCGAAGTTGCCCGGGCTGCCGCCCAGGACCGCGAACCACAGGTCCTGGTCGATCGGATCCTGGCTGTCGCGCCTCACGGTGCGCTTCGTGCCGTCGGCCAGGATGATGTCGAAGCGCAGGAGGTGGTCGATCATGACCCCGAAGGTGCGGGTGATCACCGACCACCCTCCGGTCTGCGAGTGACCGCCGATGTGGACGCCGCAGCATTCACCGTGGGGGAAGAAGAGGTTGTGCTTGACCGAGATGTCGCACACGTCGTCGACGTTCAGGCCGGCCCCGAGGGTGAGGGAGCGTTCGCCGGTGTCGACCGACCACTGCCGGTACGTGTAGGCGGAGCCATCTGGTGCCTCGCGTCCGCTCAGGTCGATCTGGATGTTCTTGCCGGTGGTCGACGACGCGCCGAGGTACTGATGTCCGCCCGAGCGCACGGCGACGCCGAGGTTGTTCTCGCGCGCGTATCGAATCGCCAGCATGATGTCGTCGTCGTCGGCGACGAAGACAATGACGGCCGGCGTCATCGTGCCTTCGGGCTCCGAGGTCGTGGCGTACTGGTAGGCGTGCACCGTGTACTCCTCGGAGCCGTCGCGCAGGAAGACGCGTCCTGCAAACGTCGGGAGCGTGGCCGCTTCGACGTCGACGGATTTCTCCTCGGCGGGGTCGGACCGTTGCTCCGAGGCAGGACGGAATCGCCCCAGAAGCTTCTTGAACCAACTCACGATGGGACCTCCGAACGTGTGAATTCGGGGCACCGTAGCAGCGAGGGGCTGAGGCGTCGCCACTAGGGTGCGGGCCAGCATGGACTTCCACCCGACCGCGGGCAACTCAGCGGACCAGGGCGAACAGATCGACACGCTCCTCGAGCAGGCGACCCAGGCGATCGACAGCGGGGATACCGCTCGGGCGGTCGAGCTCGCGGAGTCGGCGTTCGCTCTGGATCCTGACAACGAAGACGCTCGGGCAATCGTCGCCTTCGCCCGGTTCCGCTCACGACGTCGGTCGCCTGACGCAGCAGAAGGCGCGGTCGACGACATCCCACCGGCGACCGCTCCGCAGGCCGTGCCGTCCGGCGCCGCCGAGGCCCCGGTCCGGCCCGTCGAGAGTGTGGGTGAGCGGCGCCGCCTCACCGTGCTGTTCTGCGACGTCGTCGGCTCCACGGAGCTCGCGAGTCGGCTCGATCCCGAGGACACCCGCGAGGTCCTGCGCGAGTACCAGGCCGCGTGTGCCTCCGTGATCGAGTCGTACGGGGGGACGGTGGCGCACTTCATCGGCGACGGCATCCTCGCCTACTTCGGTTTCCCCGTCGCTCACGAGGACGACGCCGTTCGGGCCGCTCTCGCCGGGCGCGAGATGGTGGCGGCTGTCGAAGCGCTGGGCCTGCGGACCGGCGGTGACGCAGCGTCCGGGTGGCTGTCGATCCGTGTCGGCATCCATACTGGGCTCACGGTCGTGGCCGACATGGGTGGGGGCCGCAAGGTCGAGACGTACGACATCGTGGGCGAGACCCCCAACCTGGCGGCGCGCATCCAGGGTGAGGCCCCGCCCGGCGAGGTGCTCATCAGCGAGGCGACGTTCGATCTCGCCCGGGCGTTCATCGAGGTCGAGGACCACGGCTCGCCACCCTTGAAGGGGGTCGCCCGACCGGTCCAGCTGTACCGGGTCGTCGGTGAACGCCGCACCCCGTGGCGGTTCGAAGCCGTGCGGGATTCGTCGGGTCTGCTCGTCGGTCGGCAGCACGAACTGTCTGTGATCGACACGGCATGGGCCAAAGCACGCGACGAGGGAGCGGTGGTGTTCCTCCGCGGTGATGCCGGGATCGGCAAGTCCCGCCTGGTCGACCACGCGGCCGACATGGCTCGCCAGGATGGGGCGACCGTGCTCATCATGCAGTGCGCGTCCTTGCGCACCAACGAGTCGCTGTGGCCGGCGGCCGAGGCCGTCCGCGCCCTCGGCGCCGCCGGTGAGCTGGAAGGTCATGTGCCTGTCGAAGCGGTCCTCGGTGACGTCTCACCGTCGGACGACGACCAGAGTGGGGCCTCACCGGCGAAGCAGCGCGAGCAGCGGTTCGCTGCACTGATCGACTGGCTCGACTCGTTGGGTGAGTCCCGTCGGCTCCTCGTCGTCGTCGAGGATCTCCACTGGTCCGACGCCACCACGCTCGAGCTGGTCCACCGGCTCGTGGATCGGGCGCCGCTCGGCCGTTTCCTACTGCTGCTCACATCGCGGACGCTGCTGCACGTCGCGGCCGATCACGTCGAGGCGCTCCATGTGCAGCCGCTGTCGATGGACGACTGCGCGATGATGATCGAGCAGCTCGTCGACGATCCGGACGAGCGGATCGCCGTGCGCAATTCCGTCATCGCGCGCAGCGACGGGGTCCCGCTGTTCATCAACGAGCTCACCAAGCTGGTCATGGGCAGCGGATCGGAGTCGCTCGAGCTGAGCGACGAGGACAGCGTCCCGATCGCGCTGCACGATCTCCTCGTTGCGCGGGTCGACCAGTTCGCCGACCAGCGCGAGGTCGCACAGGCACTGGCGACGTTCGGTCAGCCGACGGGTGCGGCGCTGCTCACCTCCGTGCTCGACCAGTCGGACGCGACGGTGATCGCCGATCTGGACGCACTGGAAGCGGGCGGTCTGATCCGCCGGGTCGGCGATCGCTACGAGTTCGTCCACGTCCTGCTGCGGGAGGCGGCGCTGCGCCTCCAGCTGCGCCGCCATCGACGGACCCTGCACGGCCGGATCGCCGTTGCACTCGAGGAGGCACCGGCCGCCAACAGGTCGTTCGACGACGCGATCATCGCGCATCACTACAGCGCCGCC
>JBGTEH010000365.1:0-8250 GCA_041747915.1 Ilumatobacteraceae bacterium | reverse complement strand
GCTGGCCACAATCGGCCAATGCCCGTCGTACGGCGATCACGCCTTGGTCCATACCGGACACACCGTCGGTGCGACCGAACTCGTGCATGCCGATTCCGACGATGGCGACGTTGCTCATGACGGGTCTCCTGATGTCGTTGCTTTGGACTTGGGTGCAAATGCGTAGGTGACGACATCGTTGCCGTCGTCGTCGGTGCCGAGTGTGTCGAGCACGAGTTCCATCTCCATGCCGATGACGAGCTCGTCGGGGTCCGACACCGTCAGGCGGCCTTCGACGCGCAGTTGGCCCGGCAATTCGACATAGCCCACGCCGTAGGCGACGAAGTCGTCACCGGTCGGGCCGAGGTACGGCGGCGACTTGGGTGGGAAGGCCTGCACGGTCCAGGTCCACAACGTGCCCTCGGTGGCGAGTTCCACGTCCTCCTGCTCGTTGAACATGCACTTCGGGCAGCCGCTCTGGCGGGGGAACATGTGGTTGTTGCAGTTCGTGCAGCGCGATCCGATCAGTGTCGGTTTGCCGTCGTTGATCGTGAAGATGCCATCCGCGACGGCAACAGTGCTGGTCATTGGTTCCCCTGTTCGAGATCTCACTGAACGGTCGTTAAGAAACTCAGAGTATCAGTCGGACCCCTTCGGATTCGCAGCGAACGTGGGCGATCAATCACCGTCGAGCGGTGTCGAACCAGGCCTCGATCAGCGCATCGACCTCACGCTCGATGTCGTGCTGGCCGACCCCGAGCGAACTCACCTCGTCGCTGTGCGAGAGTCCGATCAGCAGCAGGTAGTACAGCTTGACCTGACCGACGCTGAGCCCGGCCTGGCGTCGAAGTCGTTGCGCGTTCTCGAGCTGCCAGGCCCCGAGCAGTTCGGCGACCTCGGGCTGGCGGATCGCTGCGCAGTGCAACTCCGCCACGAGGATTCGAGTCGATGCGAACTCGGGCTGGAGCCAGTGCCGGGCGATCTCGCGGACACCCGCTTCGCCCGGGAGTCGACTCGTCGTGATCGCATCGAGTTCGTGCTTGCTCGCCTCGACGAGGAGCGCGGCCTTGCCGCTGAAGTGGCTGTAGATCGCCGGGGTCGACACGTTCGCTCGGCGAGCGATGTCGGCGAGCGTGGCACCTTCGTAGCCGAACTCGACGCACGCGTCGACGGCGGCGCGCAGAAGTCGCTCACGCGTCGGCGTGCCGTGCTCGTCGAGCTTCGGCGGCCGACCGATGCGGCTGGAGATCTCAGGCACACTCATGTCGCCGCGACCCTACCCACCATCCCCCCACCAACCCGTGCGATGAGTTTGTGGTCCGTATGCCGCACCAGAACCTCATCGCTTTGCGTGGTGAGACCCGTGCGATGAGTTTGTGGTCCGTATGCCGCACCAGAATCTCATCGCTTCGCGTGGGGGGTCGGTGGGCTCGGGTCAGCTCGTCTCGCCGCGGGCCCAGCGGATCGAGCGGCGCAGGATTTCGTAGTACGCGGGTTGTTCCCATGACCCGCGCTCGATCGTGGGGTAGTAGGCAACCACCGGGGCCATGTCGAAGTGACCACGGCAATGTCCGAGCGTGTTGTAGAGCACCGCGCCGTCGCCGAGTTCGCGTACGTACATCACGAGATGCTCGTCGTTGCCCGTCGTCCAGTCGGCCTCGACGAACCCGCGTGCGGTACCCGACCACGTCGTGTGCAACAGCGCGAGAAGCGAGTCGCGGTCGACGTGCTCGGAGAGGTAGAGCTCGTCGTCGGTCTCGAACGGTTCGATGCCGGCGACGAGCCAGTGATCGGCCGTGGAGGGTTCGACCAGATAGGGAGCGATCGGCGGATGCGCCACGAACTGAGAACCGAGCGTGTCGGCCCACAGCGGAAACACCCGCGGCGAGTCCACACCGTTCGGGGTGCCCACATCGAGCGCGGAGTTGGTGCCGTGAAGTGCAATCCATCGTCCGCCGCCTTCGACCCATGCGCGGATGCGTTCCTGTGCGGCGAGGCTCGGGCGTACGTTGCAGGTGTAGCTCAGGAGAATCGAGCCGGCGGCGATTGCGTCGGCGTCCTCGTAATCCGGCTGAACTCGCACTCGAAACTCCTCGTGCTCGCCGAGGAGCTTGAGGAGTTCGAGGCGGGCGTAGTCGACGTCGTGGTACATCCCACCCGCGACCAGGGTGACGTCGATCCGGCTCCCCACCGATTGGTTGGTGTCGCTCATTGCGTCCCCCCGTTCAGAAATCGACGCGCTTGAGGAACCCGCCGTCGACGGTGATGTTCACGCCGTTGACGTGCTTGGCCCGGTCGCTTGCGAGGAAGGCGACCACATCGGCGACGTCCTGCGGAGTTCCCAGCTCGCCACCTGGGTGCGTCTTGGCAGTGGCCGCGTAGAAGTCGGCCATGTTGTCCTTGATCATGTTCCAGTCGCCGCCCTCGACGAAGATCGGCCCGGGCGACACGACGTTGCACCGCACGCCTTTGGCACCGAGTACCTGAGCCTGGCCGAGGGTCCAGTTGGTCACGGCGGACTTGAACGCGCTGTAGCTCCCCGAACCGGAGGCGAAGTGCTCGGCGGTCGCGGTGGTGCCGATGCTGATGACCGACCCGCCGCCGTCGGCGAGTGCACCGGCCGCTGCGCCGACCCCGAGAACGAGCGACATCAGGTCGGTGTTGAAATTGTTGAGCCATCCTTCGGGGCTGCGCGCCGGCTTGCCAGACGTGTTGTGGACGTAGATGTCGATGCCGCCCAACTGCTCGGAGGCCGAGTTGACCCACGCAGCCAATGCCTCGCCGTCGGCGGCGTCGACGGCGCTGCCCACGACGGTTCCGAGTGACGACATCTCCGCCACGGCGGCGTCGACGCCCTCGGCGGTGCGTGCACAGATCGCCACCGATGCCCCTTCGGCGAGCAGAGTCTCGGCGATCGCACGCCCGAGTCCCTTCGTTGCGCCGGTCACGAGTGCCTTCTTGCCGTTGAGTCCGAGGTCCATGGTGTCTCTCCTGTGGTCGTTGCTGTTCCGCGCCGAAACCTAATTGAACGCGCGTTCACTTTCACCAGTCGGACATCGGTGGGCGAGATCGCCGGTCCACGTCGTCGGGGGCCGCATTCGACGCATACGGTGCGGCGATGACCGGCGATGCCTACGACACGATCAAGCGGTTCTGGGAGATCCAGGACGAGGGCGACTATGCGGCACTCTCGGTGCTGTTCGCCGACGACGCCGAGGTGGTCGACCCGGTGTACGGCACCTTCGTCGGCGGCGAGGCGATCGCCGGCTTCTTCTCGATGATGAACACCGAGATGGCCAAGGCCGGCGCGAGCTTCCGACTGGTGGAGTTGGCCGGCGACGACGAGACGGCCTGGGCGCAGTGGGAGGCGACGACACCCAAGGGTGTGCGCCAAGGCGTCGGGGTGTACCGAGTGCGCAACGGACGCCTCACCTACTACAAGGACTACATGAACCCGTGAGTGCACGAGTTGCGATCGTCACCGGCGCCGCCTCGGGCATCGGACGCGCAGCCACCGAGCAACTGGTGAGCGACGAGATGTCGGTCGTCGCGGTCGACCGTGACGCTGACGGTCTTTCGTGGATCGAGGACTGCGGCCTCGGTGAGGCCGTCGCACCACTCGTGGGGGACGTGACGTCCGCAGCAACCAACGCCGAGGCCGCGGCCCTCGCTGTCGATCACTTCGGGCGACTCGACGCGGCCGTGTTCAACGCTGGTGTGTCCATGAGTGGCGACCTCGTCGACCTGCCGATCGAGGAGTTCGATCGAGCCATCGATGTCAACGTCCGCGCTGTCGTGCTCGGCCTGCGCGCCGTGGTTCCCGTGCTCCGTGGCGCCGGTGGAGGTCGGATCGTGGTGACAGCGTCCACATCAGGGATCGGTGCAGACCCGAACCTCTGGGCGTACAACACCGCCAAAGGGGCCGTCGTCAACCTCGTCAGGGCGGCGGCCGTCGATCTCGGCGCCGACGCGATCACGGTGAACGCCGTGTGTCCCGGACCCACCGAGACGGCGATGACCTCACGATTGAAGTCGCTGCCCGATGTGCACGAGGAGTTGCGACGAACGATCCCGCTGCAACGATGGGGGCGTCCGGAGGAGATCGCCGCGGTCATCGCATTCCTGGTGTCGCCTGCGGCGTCGTTCATCACCGGTGCGATCGTTCCCGTCGACGGCGGGGTCACCGCCAACACTGGACAGTTCCGTCCCCGCCAGATGAAGAACCCATGAGCCTGATCGACCGATTCGACCTCACCGGACGCGTCGCCGTCGTCACCGGGTCGGGCCAGGGGATCGGACGGGCGATCGCTTGGGGGCTCGCTGACGCCGGCTGCGACGTCGTCGTCAACGCGCGACGCATGGCCGACCTCGAGGTAACGGCGGAAGGCATCGGGAAGCGCGGTCGGCGAGCGCTCATCGTCGCGGGAGACATTCGCGACCTGTCCGAGTCGCTTGCCGACCAGACCATGGCCGAGTTCGGACGCATCGACATCTGGGTCAACAACGTCGGTGGATCCGACGAGAAGACCACCCGTTCGCTGCTCGACACGCCCGATGAGACCTTCCGAGCGCAACTCGAACTCAACCTGACCTCGGCGTTCCAGGGCTGCAAGGCCGCCGCCAAGCGCATGAAGCCGGGCAGCTCGATCGTCAACATCAGCTCGGGCGCCGGCATGCGCGGTTCACCGTTCACCGGGCCGTACGCCGCCGCGAAGGCAGGCATGAACAATCTGAGTGAGACGCTGGCGTTGGAACTGGCACCCGACATCCGCGTCAACACCGTCGCTCCGGGGCCCGTGGCCACCGAGGCGTTCGAGGAGGTGCTCAACACCGCGGGCCAACTCGACGCGATCGCCTCCACGATTCCGCTGGGTCGCATGGGCGTGCCCGACGACATCGCCGGGGCCGTCCTGTACCTCGTGTCGGATGCAGCGTCGTGGGTGACGGGTCAGCTGATCCTCGTGGCCGGGGGTCGCACGCAACGGTCGCACGTGTACCGGCCGCGCGTCGACGTGGCGCCCTGACCCGAGGTTGTGGCAGTGAGAGTGCGAAGCTGAGTGGATGGCAGGGAGCGAGCGCACGAGAACCAAGCGGCTCGGGCGACCTCCCGCCACCGACTCGACCGAGACCCGCGAGCGCATCATCGCCACTGCTCGGGCAGCGTTCGCCAGCGGTGGCTACGACGCATCGACGAATCGCGAACTCGCCAGCGGCGTGGGCATCACCGCAGGCGCGCTCTACCACTACTTCGGCTCGAAACTCGACCTGTACCTGGCGGTCCACGACGACATCCAGAAGCGCGTGTACGGCCAGTTCAACAGGGCCGCCGACGCCGCCGAGGGCTTCCTCGCCAAGTTCGAGGCGGTGCTCGACACGGCGCACGAACTGAACGTGCAGGATCCAACGCTCGCTGCGTTCGTCGGGGTCGTTCGAGCGGACATGCGGCGCCACCCCGAGATCGCGGCAGCACTCGCGCGCCCGGCACAACGGCGCAACGTGTTCTTCGCCGGACTCGTCGATTCGGGTGTGGCAGCGGGTGAGATCCGATGTGAGAATCGCGACCACATGGTCGAGTTCGTCACGACGATTCTCGTCGGCCTCACCGACGGAGTGTCCGACGACCCTGAGCAACACGAGCGAGCGATCACCGCGATCAAGATGGTGCTACGCGGCGAACTCGTGACGGTCATCGACGCCTGACATCGCATGGGTGTCGCTTCGATTCCCGAGGCGACGATACGACGATGTACCGTCCCAGCCGAGACGACAAGGGGGACCTCATGGGAGTACTCGACGGGCGAGTTGCCTGCATCACGGGCGGTACGCGAGGCATCGGCCTCGGCATTGCCAAGGGCTTCCTCGACGAGGGCGCGAGCGTGGTGGTCAATGGTCGCGATCCGAGCAAGGCCGAGCGAACTCTCGCCGAACTCGACGCCGGCGACCGGGTCCACTTCATCGCTGCCGATGTCAAGCAGCGCGAGTCGTGTGAGGCAATCGTCGACGGCACGGTCGAACATTTCGGCCGCATCGACATCCTCGTCGCCAACGCCGGCGGAGCATCAGGCCACGCGCCGATCGCGGAGCTGACCGACGAGGCGATGCAGGACTCGCTGGTGTGGAACTTCTGGCACACGTTCTGGACGATGCGCCGAGCGTTCCACTACATGATCCCGCAACAGTACGGACGCGTGATGAGCGTCAGCTCTCTCGAGGGCAAGGTCGGCAAGCCGGGCATCTCGATCTACGTGGTCGCGAAGCACGCCATCAACGGATTGACGAAGTCCGCAGCGCACGAGGTTGGCACCCTCGGCATCACGGTCAACGCGCTGTGTCCCGGCGCCATCGAGACCGACATCATGATGGCCGAGGGTCCAGCCGCGGCCGAGTCGATGGGCATGGACTATCAGGGTCTGCTCGACATGTTCGCCCAGGAGTCGGCGATCAAGCGGCTCAACGAGGTCGAAGACGTGTCGGCAGTGGCGACGCTGCTGGCGTCGGAAGCCGGTGGAGGCATCACCGGGTCACTCATCTCGATCGACGGCGGCACGGCTCCGTACTGAGCCGAGCCGGTCACGCAACCCGAAAGGAACCATCATGGGAAAGCTCGACGGAAAGGTCGCTTGCATCACCGGCGGCACCCGCAGCATCGGACGGGCGATGGCCGATGCCTTCCTCGCCGAGGGTGGCAAGGTCGTCGTCAACGGTCGCGACGAGGCAAAGGGTCAGGCGTGCCTCGACGAGATGGGCGCGGGCGACAACGCAGCGTTCTTCGCCGGCGACGCCTCCAAGCAGTCTGCGGTGGAAGGCTTGATCGACTTCACGATCGAACGCTACGGCCAACTCGACATCTGCTGTCTCAACTCTGGCGGCGTCAACCAGACCGCGCCGGTGGCCCAGATGTCCGATGAGGAGTGGCAACTCGAGGTCGACTGGAACCTCAACCACGTCTTTTGGGGGATGCGTCGGGCGCTGCAGCACATGATCCCACGCGGGTACGGACGCGTGATCGTGACGTCGTCGGTCGAGGGCAAGCTCGGCAAGCCGGGCATTCCCGGCTATGCGGCCACCAAGCACGCCGTCAATGGCCTGGTGAAAGCCGCCGCCCACGAGACCGGCACGCTCGGCGTCACGGTCAATGCGATCCTTCCGGGCCTGATCGAGACCGACATCGTGCGGTCGACCGGGCCGGACTCGGCCGTCGCGATGGGGCTCGGCTCGTACGAGAATCTCATCGAGGCCTTCAGCTCCGAGTCGGCCATCAAGCGGCCGAACACCGTCGAGGAAGTGGCTGCGGTTGCCGTGCTTCTCGCGTCGGACGCGGCCAAGAACATCACCGGCTGCATGTTCCCCGTCGACGGCGGGACGATGCCGTACTGAGCAGTGCGCCGTGGCCAGTGACGTCGTGATGTCTGCCGAGGGGTACTCGCATCTCGCTCATGCCAACGACGTCGAACCGTCGTCGGGCCATCGGGTACTGCGTGAGCAGTGCCCGTTGCACGTCGAGGAGTCGCACGATCCGCCATTTCATGTGGTGAGTCGCCACGCCGACGTGTTCGACGTGATCATGCGCCCCGGCGAATGGCGCAATGGAATGGGGGTCGGTGTCAACCCGTCACCCGGGGGAGTGCTGGGGACGACCGATGATCCCGATCACCGTCGCCACCGCCGTGTCCTGCAGGACACGTTCCGCCCGGCGTCGATCGCCCGCCTGGACGATGAAGTCGACGAGATCGCCGACGAATTGTGGAGCCGCGCGTTCGGCACCGACGGGGAGGGCGACTTCGTGTCGCTCTTCGCCTTTCCGTTCCCCGCCGTGGTGATCGCCGCGCTGCTCGGCGTCCCGCGGGATCGGCGCGATGACTTCGGACGTTGGTCAGACGCGATCGTCAACAGTCTGGGCGGTGCCGACCATTCGCTGGCGGAGGAGGCCAACCGCGAGATCTTCTCCCTGGTCGACGAACTCGTCGACGATCGCCGTTCGCTGCACGAGAGCGGTGCGGCTCTTCCCGACGACGTGTTGTCGGTGATGACGCTGGCCGAGATCGACGGTGACCTGAGCCATCGGGAAGTTCGTCAGTTGAGTCAACAGCTGCTGGTCGCCGGACACGAAACGACGGCGAGCCTGATCTCGTTGATGCTCTATCGGCTGATCCAGCAGCCGGAGTTGATTGCCGATCTGCGTTCACATCCGGAACTGATCGAATCGGCAGTGGAGGAGTTCCTGCGCTTCGACTCGCCCGTCCAGGGATTGTTCCGGGTGAATCCCGAGCC
>JBGTEH010000364.1:0-2694 GCA_041747915.1 Ilumatobacteraceae bacterium | reverse complement strand
CCCTCCGCCCGGCCGGTTGCCGGGCCCCCCGCGGCGCCTGCCGGGCTGTCACCGGCGATGGCGATCGACGAACCGCCGACGAGTGGTCCGAAGGTGCCGAGCGATGGCCCGTCGCGCGCCCGGGTACTCGTCGCCGGCGCGGTCGGAGTCGGCTTCCTCGTGTTCGGCGCGTTCGCCGTACTTCGCCCGGGCGACGACGCCGACGTCGACCTCGACGCCACCGAGACGACCGTCAACTCGTCGTCGTCGACGCCGAACTCGAACTCGAACCTGACGCCGGCGGTGCTCCCCGCGCCGACGAGCGACGTCGCGATCACGGTGCCGCCCGGAGCCGACGCGACGAGAATGATCCCGGCATCGGCGGTCGTCGACGAGGTTCCGACCTGGACCGAGTCGACCATCGACGTGCCCGCGCCGCTCGACGGGTTGGTGGCCCCGACCGAGATGGTCGTGCTGACCAGCGATCGACTGCTCGAGCGCATCGACCTCCCGTCCGGCCGCGTTCGCAGCCTCAACGTCGCCGATTGGGCGCCCAACCTGAAGCTCGCGCTGACCGACGATGCGATCGTGATCCACGACACCCGATACGTCGCGATCATTCGCGATGACGAACCGATCGACCTCTTCGAGGTGCCCAACGGTGTGCTCCTGCTCGAATCGTGGCCAGGCACCCGTTCGCTCGTGGTCACATCGACCGGCTCGACCGGCGAGCCCGGGCGGTTCGTGATGAGCACCGACGACGGTTCGCTGCAACCCGTCACGGCGGATGTCTCGGAGGCCCTGCTGTTCGGTGCGGGGAACTTCCTGTCAACCGGCGACCTGCTCGTCAACCGACCCGGTGGGGTGTATGCGATCGGCCCCGACCAGGTGGCCCGTCGGATCAGCGAGGGCGACTTGCTGGCGGTCGGGCGCAATCACTATGCGATCGAGGCCTGCGACGAGTCGTTGCAGTGCGAGCAGTCGGTGGTCGCCGCAGGGACAGGCGTCGCCGTGCCCGCGCTGGCAGGCCCCACGACCCGGCTCGGCGTGGTCGATCCGTCGACTCGCATCGCACCCGATGGTCGGTCGCTGGTTGCGACCGATCCGACGCGTGACACTGGATACCGCCAGATCATCGATCTCGCGACGGGATCGCGTGTCGAGGTCGGCCGGCTCTCGGACCTGTTCTATCCGGATGCCTGGGCGGCCGACGGTTCGGGACTGTTCGTCGAGGATGGAGGCGTCGTGCGATTCCACGCTCGCGACACCGGAGAGGTGGTCGCCCTCGACGGCATCGGAGTGGTCGAGTCGATGAGGGTGCGTCCCGGGCTCAGCTGAGCAGATCGTCGAGCGACTTGGCGATCGAATCCAGATCCGGTCGATCGTGATGGTCGAGCCGCGTCAGGTAGGTGATCGCGACGTCGTTGCGTTCGATGATGCCACCGTCGGTGTCCGGTGCCAGCAACACGGCGTCACCCCAGCCCATCGCAACCGTGAAGGCATCCTCGTGGCCGGGAATCGGCTTGAGCGTTGCCGCCGACATCGATCGCGGGGGTTGATCGCCGACCTTGGCGTACTTCCACGTGCCGAACTCCTCGAACGGGATGTCGGGCACGTTGATGTTCACGACCACCGGATCGGCGGGCATGTCGTCGAGCAGGCTTTGGGCAACCTGCTTGGCGACGGTGGCCGCGCTGTCCCAGTGCTGTGATGCGATCGATTCGTCCCACCCCTGGCCCTCGACGCCGAAACCGGTCACAGCCTGGCTGACGGCGATGCCCGAGATGTGGCCGTTGCGCCCGGTCAGCGCCGCGCCGACCGTGCCCGAGTGGTAGACCGCCCGGCCCACGTTGGCGCCGGGATTGATGCCCGACACGACGAGGTCGAACGAGCCACCGAAGGCCCCCAGTCGCGCAAAGAACACGCAGAGCGCCGGTGGTCCGCTGACCTTCCAGATCTCCGCCGCCGGACAGTCGGTGATGTGGGCTCGGCGCACTTCCGGCTGGATCAGGTGCAGGGCCCCGAGTGCAGCACCAGCGCCCGAATACTCCTGGTCGGGTGCGGCGACCACCACCTCGTGGCCGCCATCGAGTTCGCAGATCGATCGAGCGAGCACATGAAGGCCGATCGAGTCGATTCCGTCGTCGTTGGTCACGAGGATGCGCATGGCCCCATTCTCGCAGCTCTCGGCAAACTTCATCTGAACGCACGGTGAACGCTTGCCGCGTCCTGCCTCGTCGCACGAAGCGCCGGACGACCCCGCGGTCGGCATCTCGATTCGTTACTGTCGCGGCCGAACCACAGGGGGTGTTCATGCACGAGACCGAACTCATGCCCGATCGTCTGGCCGCGTTTCTCGGCCAACATCGCGACGACGTCGAATCGATCGAAGTCATCGACTACGAGACGATGGCGGGCGGCTACAGCCGGTCGATGGCCAAGGCCAGGGTCAGGTACACGGCCAACGGGGTGACGCTCGAGGAGACGGTGGTGCTGCGGGGTGACCCGCCGGCAGGCCACTCGATGCTCGACACCGACCGCGACCACGAGTGGGCGGTGCTCCGAACACTCACGGAGCTCGATCTGATCGCCATCCCACCGGCGCGCTACTACGACGCCACGGGTGAGCACCTCGGCACCAAGGCGATCGTGATGGACCATGTCACCGGCGGTTCGCTGCAGTCCGTCATCGAGGAGATGACCGACTACGGCGAC